>JALVSJ010000310.1 GCA_027024445.1 Desulfobacterales bacterium | reverse complement strand
AACAAGTTGGAGTCATAGTGAAGTTCTTTGCTAAACCCAGTGTGGCGGCCCTCGAAGTCACCAATGGAACAATCAGGAAGGGTGATCTGCTCCACTACAAAGGCCACACTACGGATTTCACTGAAGGAGTGGTCAGCATGGAAATCGATAACCAGCCGGTGGAGGAGGCAAAGGCCGGTGATCTGGTAGGCCTAAAGGTGGGCCAGAGGGTCAGACCGAACGACAAGGTCTATAAAGTAGTGGAATAATCTTGGATCTTTTTAAGGGCTTTGGGAATCAGCTTCCGGATGAACGTTTCCTGATCAAAGCTGTTAAGGGATGAATACGTCTCATAAGCGGGATGGTCCTGGCTGAGGGTGGGGATACGAGCGTGAAGTGCCGGGGCCACTTCTTCGAATCTGGCTACCATTTCCACTAAGCTAAGATCCTCCCCTGGATAACTGTCTAACCAACCAAGCCTTTTCATGCACTCAAACCTTATTCGGTCCAGTATAAACAAGTACCGGTCAATGACTGCCATTTTCTTGTCCCCAGAAAGTTCGTGAAATTCGAAACCTGAGCCCAAACCTTCCAAATTCATGATTAGGTCATAGAGGTAAAATGTGCTCTTGTCCTGTGCCTGGGCCAAATATGCCAATGTTTCCACCGAAATATCCGAAAGCCGAGTATCAACACTGAACTTTTCCCCAAACGCACTGCTCCAATTGCGGTAGCCCCGCCTAGCAGCTACATTCAGTTTAGCCTTCTCAAGTTCTATCACTTGCGACACGGCCTTCTCCTTTGCAACTCTGCCCTGTAAGCCTAAATCCACACCTTGGGCATACATTGACATTGGATTGGACCAACCCGCATTGAGGACAGGGCACAAAGCTGGACATGGGAGTTGGTGGTTCAGTGTCCTGCTCATCGTCTTGCTGGGAGAACTGATCCAGAATTGTTATTCTTGCCCCCATGGCAGAAAGCAGTTCAGCGTATTTTCTCGCTGCCTTAAGGCTCAGGTTTTGTTTTACTATAATGGGCGCCTCTCGAAGCATCTGATCTACAAGGGAAGGTCTCACGCCTTGATGGTACATCATTTCCCTGAACTTCTTCTCTTCCCCCAGCAGCCCCGCAAAAAGAAGCTGGTACATCTTTGGTGCCATTATACTACCCCTGAATGACAGATGGCCTATGCAGGAATCAATCCTTCTCCAAACAGGCTTTTATGAATCCATAGAACAGGGGAGCTGGCCTTTCCATTCTAGATTTCAATTCGGGATGCGATTGAGTTGCAACGAAATACTTGTGCCCGGGCAGCTCTATAAACTCCACGAGCCTTCCGTCTTTTGAAACGCCGGAGAAGACCATCCCGTGTTCCTGAAGAATCTCGTGAAATTCCGGATTCACCTCGTACCGGTGCCTGTGCCTTTCTGAAGCCCTATCGGTCCCATACAAAGACCTTACTTTTGTTCCCTCTTTAAATACGGCCTCGTAGGCACCCAGTCGCATAGTTCCTCCCTTGTTCACGACATTCCTTTGTTCGGGTAGGATGTCTATAACCGCATATGGCGTGTTGGGATCTATTTCCGTGGAGTTCGCACCCTGCAATCCGCACACGTTTCTGGCAAATTCAATTACTGCCAGCTGCAATCCAAGGCACAGCCCCAGAAACGGTATGTTCTTCTCCCTTGCCACCTTGATGGCCTGAATCTTTCCCTCTGTCCCGCGCGAGCCAAAACCGCCGGGCACCAGAATACCGTCAACATCTTCCAGTACTCGGGGATCCTTGAGATCAGTGGTTTCCACCCACTTGACCTTGATCTTGCATCTTAGATGGGCCGAGCAGTGGTTGAAAGCCTCCAAGATTGAGGCGTAGGAGTCTTCCAAGCGGGTATACTTGCCGCACATGGCGACTGTTATTTCTTCAGTCGGGTGCCTGATGTTGTCTATATATGACTTCCATTTTCTCAGATCAGGAGGACTATATATGTTCAGCTTCTTGTGTATTATTTCGGGTAGGCCTTCTTTTTCAAAAATGATCGGTATCTCGTAAATATCATCAACATCCAGACCGGTAATTACGGCTTCCGGAGCCACATCGCAAAAATTTGAGATCTTGGACTTTACCTCTTTGGTAAGGAACTGCGAACACCTGCCAATTATGATATCTGGAAAAATGCCCCTTTGCTTCAATAGATTAACACTCTGTTGCGTGGGCTTTGACTTTTGCTCATTTACACCATAGGGAATGGGGACATAGGTGAGATGGACATATATTATGTTTTCTCTGCTTACGTCCTCCCTCATTTGCCGCATCGCCTCTAAAAAAAGTTCATTTTCTATATCCCCGACCGTACCACCTATCTCAACAAGCACAAGGTCGGGTTTTTCCTCTTCAACTATCTCAAAGATATGGCCCTTGATTACATCTGTCACATGGGGAATATACTGTACAGTTTTACCCAAGTAATCACCCCTGCGCTCCTTCTCTCTAACCATCTCAAAGACTTTCCCCATGGTAAGATTCCACTTGGACTTGCAAGTAACTCCAAGGAACCGCTCGTAGTGGCCAAAGTCCATATCCACCTCACCACCGTCATCGAGCACAAATACCTCCCCGTGCTCAAACGGGTTCATGGTACCGGGATCAACATTCAGGTATCCGTCACACTTAATAGGGATAATTTTGAGGCGAGACGACAGAAGGTGACCTATGGAGGCCACGGCAATTCCTTTTCCTAGGCCTGATAGTACGCCGCCTGTTACAATAATATACTTGGTGGGCATGTCATTTTGTCCTGGGCGATTTTCGGTAAAAACCTATCCCCTTTAACAATCTGTGTCAAGACTGAAGGCCAACCCGCGGTTTCTTTCAACGTAGCCGATAAGATACAATATCTTCTACTCTTGTCAAGGAAAACACAATATATTGTATTTTTTTCTTGACTGCGCTAGGCCTCTTTTTTACAGTGGTTTAAGTGTAAAGGGGCTATACACTTCTTTAGGTCTGATGTCCGTAAGTGGGTTATATCGATTAGTGCTGGAACCTGAAAAACTTTGGGGGTAGTGTTCCATGGACAAGAAGAAGATCCTGATCGTGGATGATGAGCGTCCAGTTTCCGATTTACTTTATGAGGCCCTTGAGATGGAGGGCACTTATGTTGTTGACCAGGCCTTTAATGGTGCAGAGGGAGTTGAGAAGTACAAGAAACTTATCCCCGATCTCGTTATCATGGACATAAACATGCCAGTAATGGACGGGTACGAATCCTCTGTACAGATAAAATCTTTTGATCCCTCTGCCCGCATCCTGGTCCTCACAGGTAATGCCAGTGACATCCGCGCCAAGAGAACCCTCCAAGAAGGAATCGCCTTGACCCTTCTCCAAAAACCGTTAAGATTGGAAGAGTTAAGCCGTATCATCCGAGACAGCCTTCCCGCGGCTTAGGGGCCAATTCAGCTGCCTTTGCAAAAAAGTTAATATCTGGGCAAGTTAGGCCTTCATGGCCATGCCCAAGCAAAGGCTATAACTTTGCGAGTCAGCGTGTTTCGTTTTCATTTAAGGTGGTATGGAACCAGTAATTGTCATAGTTGGACGGCCCAATGTGGGTAAATCCACTCTATTTAATCGCCTGACGAGGTCCAGGGAGGCCCTTGTAGACGACACTGCGGGTGTGACCAGGGACAGACTGTATGCCCATGTCCGATACTACGACAGATCCTTTACCATCGTTGATACTGGCGGTTTTGAAGATTTCTCCGAAGATCCATTGGCCCATAAGGTACAGGAGCAGATAAGATCCGCTATCTCTGAAGCCGATGGCATTATATTCGTGGTGGATGGCAGACAGGGCATATTGCCTACAGATGAGGAAATCGCCCGCATGTTGAGGCCATTTGAAAAAAAGGTTTACCTTGCGGTCAATAAGATAGATGGACCAGAACTGGACAATCTAGTCTCAGAATTCTACAGCTTCGGATTCAACATGCTTTTCCCAATCTCTGCTGCTCACGACTATGGGGTAAAGGCCCTGATTGGCAAGATTCTGGAGGACTTTCCAGCCCCTCCCTCCAGTAGAGAAGAAAGCGAAAGGATCAGGGTTGCTGTGGTGGGCAAGCCCAATGTTGGCAAGTCATCATTGATCAATAGGATCCTCGGCTCCGAGCGTCTAGTGGTAAGTGAACTTCCGGGCACTACCCGGGATTCGGTGGATACCCATTTTGAGGGAAAAGGCCAGGCCTATACCTTTATAGACACTGCGGGTATAAGGAAAAGGGCACGGGTAAGAGAAAGAATCGAAAAATTTTCAGTGATTAAAGCACTCAAGAGCCTCGAGCGCTGTCATGTGGCGTGTATCATGATTGACGCGACTGAAGCAATAACAGAGCAAGACGCCAGGATTTGTGGTTATGCTCTTGAGCGAGGCAGGGGCATCGTTGTGGCTCTCAACAAATGGGACCTTATAAAGACTGATGACTCAAAGAGGAAAGCCTTACAAAGATCTTTGGAAAGAGAACTTGGATTTCTCGATTTCGCTCCGAAAGTACGTACCTCTGCCCTAACCGGGGAAGGTATTCGCAAACTGTTTGACCAAATCGATCGGGTATATGCCCAATTTTCTTCTTCAGTGAAAACATCTGACCTAAATCGTGTACTTAAGCAAATCACATCAAATCACCCGCCTCCTCTCATAGGCCATAAGCGTCCGGGATTTTCCTATGCCACACAGGTGAACATTAGGCCACCCACATTCTTGATCTTTGTAAATAGGCCGGATTTGATCCAGCCCAACTATCAAAGGTATCTGGTGAACCAGTTCAGGTCTCGACTGGGCCTGACCTTGACGCCGATTCGGATAATATTGAAGAAAAAGAAATAGCACCAGGGAGGAAAGGGCATGTGTAGAGAATGGCTCTCTCACTTTTCTGAAAAAGCTAACATTATTGATTTCTTACAGAATTCGTTAAGTTGCGGCTGCCCCATGGACGTTTTTGACCATTACCTCGTGCGTATTATACGCGGTCCGCTCTTGGACTATGTGATGATGGTGATTGGTGATAGGCTCTTGGTCTATTTGTTGCCCTATGATAAAAATCTGCTTACTCCGAAACATGTTCATCACATGATGGACAAAGGCAGGTATGAGAGGGACTCAAAGGGTTTAAACCGTTTTCGCTTTGTGCTTGTGGGAGTGCCCGGGGAGCAGCAAGCCGAGCTGGCAGAAGAAGTGGGTTTTCTGGACGATCCGAAGATACATCTACATTTTGTCAGAAGTATTTCTGATTCTTGAATATAATCTCTACTCTTCGATTCTTTGCTCTACCCTCCGGGGTGTTGTTGGGCGCCACGGGCCTGTAGGACCCGTAGCCTGCAATAGCAATGGTATCAGCGGAGGCCCCGCAGCCTTTTACGAGGTACTCCATAATGTTGTAAGCCCTCGCCAGGGAAAGCTCTTCATTGGAGCTGAATTTGTCGGTGTGGATTGGGACTGCGTCAGTATGCCCATCGATGTATACCTGGTAACTAGAAACCCTTATGAAATTTGCCACGTGTTTCAGGACTGGGAGCATCTCTGGCTTTATGTCCGCGCTACCTGAGCGAAAAAGAATTCCCTGGCCAAAAACAAGCTTAAATCCATTTTCGAGATCCTCAAATCTCACAGCACCACTCGCTTTGACAAATGGGTTCTCCGTTATATTGGACGCAAGCTCATTTTCTATCCCTTCTGTATCCTTATTCACTATCAGTGCGTCCTTTAGTTTCTCATAGAGCCCTTGTATAAAGATCTCCTTTGCATGGTATATCTCACCGTATTGCTTGAAGAGTAAGATCCCGGAACTACTGGTGAAATTCTGGAACATGCTCTTAAGTTTCAAATCGTCCATAGAAGACATGGACAGAAGCAAGACAAAAAAGGTTAGCAGCAGTGTGGACAGATCTGAAAACGTGACCATCCAACTGCCTTCTCCACCTGTACCTCCTTCACCCCCTTTCTTTTTCCTGGCCATACTATCCGCCCCTTAGTTTGAAGAAAAATCCCTTGAAATCAAGGTAGTAGTTCTTGGGCTTTTCACCACTTTTTATCCGGTAGGGTATACTTGCCCGATAATCGCAAATGATCTTTACCTGTCTGTTGAAATTCACGGTACGCTTTATAGATGACTTTTTCTGAGGCTGAATCCCAAAACCGTGGGCAACCATTTTCTTGTGGGGGATCTTTCCCCGCCGGTTCAAAAACTTGTATACGGCGAGGGCTCTTTCTGCAGAAAGAATCGAACCTTTCTTTAGTCTATTTTCATCAAACAAGACCTCTGTTGGATCCGCATATCCCCGGAGTTCCACTAGACCTGGCACCTGTCTCAGTACAGGAGCAAGCGCGTTGAGGTAACGCCTTCCTTTTTCTGAGAGCTGCGCAGAGTCATGTGCAAACAAGACCTTATTGTTCAAAGAAATGGTTATCTTTTCCCCTTCTGTTTGGACGTTGACATCGGCCTGGAGACCATTGCGGAACGTTATGTTACGGAGCCTCTCGAAATCCACCTGTTCCTTTTGAAGGGGTGCGGCTCCCACAGTAATATTCTTTCCCTTTTTGACCCCGATTACAGAATGGCCCCCTGGTTTGAAGCCAAAGGCTCCAACCAGGGAGTTGAGTGCCACTCGCTGTCTGTTGGGGTCCACTACTGACATACTTATGAGCAACACAAAAAAGGTGAGCAGGAGTGTCATCAGATCCGTGTAAGTGGTGATCCAACTATTAGTATTTTGCTGTTCCTCTTCTTGTGCCTTGGCCATATCACACTATTCCTTATGCCATGTTTTTGGCGCAGGGCGTCAATGAATGAGCTCACCTTTACGACTGAAAGCTCGGCAGCGAACACCACCTAGACGACCAGAATAGGGCCGTTTAGATACTCACGCCCAGCTCTTCGCCATGCCCTTATCTCTTCTTCTCTATTTATATCCAGCAAAGGCCATGCCATAGGAATCGATGCGTGGCAAAAACAGGTATTTTCTTTCCAGTTGGAGCTTTTGGACATTTGGGACGTTTAAAGAACCTTTCTTGGTTCATCGACAATTTTTTGGGGAGGGATAAGAACTGGCCATATCGGCAGGTATACACCGGCCGGAGAGATATGGTATATAAAATATCACTGAAAATCAGCGGAGGTAACAGGATATGAAAATCAGAATTACTGTGGGGGACGTCTCCCTTGAGGCCGAGCTTAATGATACTGCCACAGCCAAAAAGATCGCAGAAATCTTACCGTTTGAAGGGCCGTTTAATACATGGGGTGATGAGATCTACTTTGAGGTCCCGGTCCAGGCCGACCTCGAACCCGATGCAAAGGAAGAGGTGGAATTGGGGGACCTGGGGTACTGGCCCACGGGAAATGCGTTCTGCATATTTTTTGGCCCTACCCCCATGAGCAGGGCCGATAAGATCATACCAGCCAGTGCAGTCAACATCATTGGAAAGGTGCTGGGAGACGCCACCAAGCTAAAGGCAGTTATGCACGAGGACAGCATCAGGTTAGAACCACTTTAAACCGGGGGGATTCCTACGAAGCCTTCAACCTTTGAGTAAGTAGTGTATACCGCATGCGAGGTTTTTCGTTGGATACGGCCATGGCCAATGCCTTCTTGCTGCCCACGATAACCAGCAGATTGCTGGCCCTTGTGATTGCGGTGTAAAGCAAGTTTTTTTGAAGCATCAGGTAATGCTGGCTGAGTAAAGGTAAGACCACGGCTCTGTACTCACTGCCCTGGGATTTGTGTACACTGATGGCATATGCCAGGGCAAGATCGTCAAGTTCTCCGTGGCGGTAGGTCACTTCCCTGGAGTCAAAAGATACGGTCAGCCGACCTTCTCCCTCATCTATGGCACTTACGTATCCTATATCTCCGTTGAACACTTCCTTTTCGTAGTCGTTCCTTACCTGCATCACCTTGTCACCCACTGCGATTCTTCGACTCCCAACCACAATGCCCCGGGCATGAGGATTGAGCGCCCCCTGCAACCTTCTATTTAATTCTTCTGTGCCCACAAGCCCCCTGTGCATTGGGCAAAGGATCTGAATGTCTGTCAGAGGATCCATTGAGAACCTCTCGGGAATCCTCCTGCATACCAGTTCCATCACGGTCTCCAGCACCTTGGCCGGGTCATGCTGCTCAATAATATAGAAGTCCTGGAGCCCCTTTCCCTGTGAAGCAACAACGGGCATTTTCCCCTGGTTTATTCTGTGGGCATTCACTGTAATCAGGCTTTCTGCTGCCTGCCTGAAAATCCTTGTAAGCCTTACTACGGGTATCCTGCCCGAGCGGATCATATCCCTCAGAACATTGCCCGGCCCAACAGCAGGAAGTTGATCCACATCTCCCACCAGGATTATTCTGGCCTCTGGAGGGATAGCCCGCAGCATGTGCGCCATAAGCGAGACATCTATCATGGAGGCCTCGTCCACCACAACAACGTCTGCCTCAACGGGGTTATCCTCGTTTCTGGTAAACCCTCCTCGCTCCCAGGAAAACTCCAGCAGACGATGAATCGTTCTTGCCTCGGTGGCTGTTGCCTGCTCCATCCGCTTTGATGCCCTTCCAGTGGGTGCAGCAAGGAGCACGCGTGCATCCTTTGCTTTGAAGATCTGGATTATGGCCTTGATGATAGTTGTCTTCCCCGTACCTGGGCCCCCTGTAATTATTAGAAACTTATTTGTCAGGGCCTTTTCAACCGCTGCAACCTGTTCAGAGGACAGATGAATATTCATTCTCTTTTTTACCCATTGTATGGCCTTGGGAACATCCAGGCTCGGGTACCTGGGCGTCGAAGCCATCAATCTAGCCACATGATGCGCAACGGCAGTCTCGGCATTATAATACCTTTTCAAGAACACAGCCCTGTGTGCCGGCGCGTTTGGTTCAGAGTCTTCTCCTACTTCTTCAATGACTACCTCGCCCCGAGCGGCCAGAGACTCCAGGGCGCGCTCAACCTCAGCTTCTGTCACACCGAGCAGCTCCGCACATGCCCTTAGCATTGATTCAAACGGGTAATACACGTGGCCGTGGTCCGCCAGCCTTGTTAGCTTATAAACTATTCCTGCCTCCATCCTTTGGGCGGAGTCCCGGGAGAGGCCCATTTTCTTGGCAATGTTGTCTGCTTTCCTGAACCCCACCCCATCTATATCCCACGCAAGCCTGTAAGGGTTCTGCGAGATCACGGTCAAGGCCTGCTTTCCATAACGCTTGATTATCTTAAAGGCCAGGGATGTACCCAGGTCATGCTCTTTTAGAAAAACCATCAACGAACTGATGTCCTTTTGCTCCTCCCAGGCCTTTTTAATCAGGTCGAGGCGTTTTTCCCCTATTCCTTCAACCTTGAGCAGTTCCCCGGGTTTCTCATCAATAACCTTTAGTGTATTTTCCCCGAATTTCTTCACGATCCTCTCGGCCAATATGGGTCCAATACCATCTATCAGCCCTGAACCGAGGTATTTTTGAATCGCCCTTTCGGTCTTGGGTAAGACCCTGGACCAGGTCTTTACCTTGAATCTCCTCCCAAACTTCGGGTGTACCTCCCACACGCCCTCTATATGCAGGAGTTGCCCTACGAACACATTGCCCATCTGACCAACAATTGTTATGGGTAACAGCCCCCCTCCTACCCTGAAATCAGCTACCGTGAATCCTGTCTCCGGGTTGGAAAATACGATGCGCACAACTTCCCCCTCCAGGCTGTCAACCCTAGGGGCAACCCTGTCAGCCAATATGGGGGTTTCCCTCGAATCCATCATTGTCCACAACGGTATTTACAAATATCTACCTTTTCTATACTATTTCACCCGCAAATTTTATCCAAGATCGGTTTTTTAACAACAGTCACGGGGACTTTCCCCACACCTTACACCCTAACCCGTACACCTTAGACCTATGGCTCTTCATATCTCTTTTCATTATGGGTTTACTTTGGCCTCCACGGCCCAGCACACAAATTAAGACACAGGAGAGCATCCCATGAATGAAGTCGACCTTATATACGAGAAGAAACAACCCCTTGCCTATTTATCCTTAAACCGCCCGGAGATGAAAAACGCCTTTACCACCGAGATGCTCGATGGCCTATATAATGGCCTCATCGATGCAAGACATGATCCGCAAGTCAAGGTTATCATTATAAAAGGAAAAGGCGAAGCCTTTTGTGCAGGGGCTGATATCAAAGATATGCTCTCAGGAAAGCTCAGGGGCTGGGGTATGAAAACCTATTTGTCCGAAAAGGTCCAACGCATCCCTCTTCAGCTTGAGCAAATGGGCAAGCCTGTTATTGCCTCAATTGACGGCCCAGCCTACGGGGGAGGATTTGACCTGGCGCTAGCCTGCGACTTGCGCATTGCCTCTGAAAGAGCAACATTTTGCTCCACTGTAGTTAGAATAGGGCTTGCGCCAGGGGGCGGTGGAGGATATTATTTGCCTCGGCTTATCGGCATTGGCAAGGCCTTAGAGGTATTACTGACTGGGAAGATACTAACCGCAAAGGAGGCTTTTCAGACGGGAATTATAAATCGCGTAGTTCCCGCTGACCAACTTTCCAGGGAAACGGACGCCATGGCTATGGAAATAGCCCGGTGGCCTCTTCCTTCCCTGATCGCCACCAAAAAGGCACTTTACGACGGTGCCAAATCTGATCTTAGCGGACATTTGGACTATATGTCTTCACAACTCGCCTTACTTACTGAAACGAAGGAGCATCAAGACTGCCTCCACAAAGTCGCTCAAAAGATAGGATTGAGGCCCCCTTCATCCGAATGATTTATGAAATTACATACATTTAAACCTTTAGTATCCACCTGCCGATAGAAAAGTATACATCAACTCAACATATGGATTTTGGGTCACTATGGTGAACCAAAAGGGGGTTAACCTTGCATAATTTTGCAACAAAAGAAAATAATAACAATAATTCTCCCATAGAACGGCTCAAAGAAATCTCTTCATGGGTCTCTTCAGTCCTTGATTTAGATCAGCTTCTCGAGCTCATAATTGAAAAGGCCACCTTCATGATGCGAGCCAAGGCCAGTTCCCTGCTCCTTTTGGACAAGAAAACAAGGAAGCTCTACTTCAAGGTGGCTACGGGGGAAAAGAAGGACGAGGTGCGCAAATATGAGATAAACCTGGGCCAGGGTATCGCAGGATACGTGGCTGAAAAGGGCGAGCCGCTGCTCATCCAGGATGTCACCAAGGACCCCAGATGGTACAAGAAAATCAGCGAGTCCACAGGGTTTGAAACAAAGTCCATTGCCTGCGTCCCCATGAAGATGAACGGGGACATTATCGGTGTAGTGGAGATTATCGACAAGGAAGACGGCAGCCCCATTCAACCCCAGGATATGAGGCTGTTAACCGTCTTTGCAGATCTGGCCTCCCAGGCCATAAGCAGTGCACAGAAGATCGACAAAGTTCGCAAAGAAAACCAGGACCTCAGAGAAGAACTCAGCCAAAAATATCAGATAATTGGGGAAAGCCGAGCCCTTAAAAAAGTAATATCTGACGCCTTTAAGGTGGCCAATTCAAAGACAAGTACCATGATCCTGGGAGAAAGCGGTACAGGAAAGGAACTCCTTGCAAGACTAATTCATAAGGCAGGACCTCGCAAAGAAGACCCACTGGTCATAATAAACTGCGCTGCCCTGCCCGATACCCTGCTTGAGGCCGAGCTCTTTGGATACGAAAAAGGTGCGTTTACGGGTGCAACGACCCGAAAGATCGGCAAATTTGAGATAGCAGATGGCGGGACCATCTTTCTTGACGAAATAGGCGAGATGAGCCCTGGAATGCAGGCCAAGCTTTTACGCGTGCTGCAAGAAGGGGTCTTTTACAGGGTAGGAGGGAACACCCCCATTTCAGTGGACGTACGGGTGATATCGGCCACCAACCGTGACATTGCCAAAGAGGTGGAAGAAGGCAGATTCAGGGAAGACCTCTATTATAGACTAAATGTGGTTCAGATCCACATGCCCTCGTTACGGGAAAGAAAAGAAGATATACCATTGCTTGCAAATCATTTCCTTCAACTGTTTCGCCAGGAAAAAGGCCTGCCCCATCTCACCATTTCTCGAGCAGCAATGGAGAAAATGGTGAGGTATGATTGGCCAGGGAATATTCGGGAGCTGCGAAATGCAATGGAACGCGCGGTAGTTATGGGCAATGGAAAAGAAATTCTACCAGAAGACCTCCCCATCTTTTCTCCCAGAAAAGCGCAACAGGGAATAACTGTGGGAATGACTCTAAAAGAAGCGGTGGATGCATTTAAAAAAGATTTTATCGTCCAGAATCTCAAACATACAGGCGGAAACAGAACCGAGGCAGCGAAAATTATGGGAATCCAAAGAACATATCTGTCTCGCATGATTTCCAAATACGACCTGAGGGATATCTGATTATACTGACATGCGAACACTAATGCCACTTTCGACGCTTCACAGGACTATCGAATCCTCATCTTTGCTCACCTTGACAGCCCTTGTTTTCCTTTTGCTGTCCCTTTTTGGCTGCGCCAATGTGAACCAAACCAAGGTAAAACCTGGGTTAGCAAGCCCGGTTTTGGATCGCGCATCCACCAGAAAACCCCCCGCGCCTATTGAGGCTTCCTATAGTTTTTGGGAGGTCGAATCCCTTGATAGCAATACTTATCTGCTGCCTGCCACCGTGGAGGTCTTGCCTTTTGTTGAGCCAATACCGGCCTCGCCATCTAATCAAATCTCTGCACAGGATTACCTTGACCAAGCACTTGAACTGTGCCAGGCCTCAAACAACTACTGGAGAGAAGGTCATCTTGAGAAGGCATTGGAGACACTCGATAGGGCGTATCGTCTCATTCTCGAAATATCGCCCCACAGTCCTCCGGAGCTTTTGCAGCAAAAAGATGACCTCCGAGTTACCATTTCAAAGAGAATTATCCAGATTTATGGACTCAGACATACCACCGTCCAAGGTTATTGCAAGCCCATCCCCCTTGTAATGAATCGCCATGTGCGTATGGCCATTCGGTCCCTTCTAGGAAAAGAAAGAGAGTATTTCTTGGAGGCTTACAAACGCTCCGGCAGATATAGACCTGCTATTGTAAAGGCCATCAGAGAGGCAGGCCTCCCGAAGGAATTATCCTGGCTTCCGTTGATAGAGAGTGGATTTAAGCTACGTGCGCTGTCAAGGGCACGAGCGCTGGGCCTGTGGCAGTTCATAGCCTCCACTGGGTACAAATTTGGCCTGAAGAGAACTGCCTGGATTGACGAAAGAATGGATCCAGAAAAATCCACTCGCGCTGCTATAGCGTACCTTAAAGAACTCCACAACATTTTCGGGGACTGGGCTACCGTGCTTGCAGCTTACAACTGCGGAGAGGGCACAGTGTTGAGAACCATTAGGTCCCAAGGTATTAATTATCTGGACAATTTCTGGGATCTGTACGAAAGCCTCCCAAGAGAAACGGCAGCCTATGTCCCAAAATTTTTGGCGGTTCTTCATATACTAGAACGACCGGAAGAGTTTGGAATAAAACTGCCAGAGCCAGACCCACCCTTGGAATATGACGATGTCACAATTGACAGACCCATTTATCTGGCTTCTGTCGCCAAGCTTCTGGAGACAAACGTAGAGATAATAAAAGATCTCAACCCAGAACTACGCTATGGGATCACACCAGGCCACCCTTACAAGCTCAGGCTTCCCAAAGGGCAAGCAGGAGTTTTTCTCACCAGGCTGGCACATCTGCCACCCACTGCAATGCTTCCTTATCATACAATAGTGTATCGAGTGCGACCGGGTGATTCCCTTTACAAGATTGCAAGGCGTTTTAAAACTTCCGTGGCAA
>JALVSJ010000309.1 GCA_027024445.1 Desulfobacterales bacterium | reverse complement strand
AGATTCCCACTGTAGTGGAAAAAATAATAGATAAGGCCCTTGAAAAAGATCTTGAAAAACGCTACCAGAACGCAGCCCAAATGGCGGAACAATTAAGGGCAGTTGTGGCTAAGATGGACGAAATCATTCGCCAGAAAAGAATGCAACAGGAATCCGATGAATAGAATGAAAACGAACTCGGCCGGGAAGACCGACGTAGGCCTGCGGCGCAAGAATAACGAGGACAGGATCCTAGTAGCTCCAGAACTGGACTTGTTCATTGTGGCCGATGGGGTAGGAGGCCACAGGGCAGGGGAAGTGGCCAGCCAGATGGCCATCACCACTATGGAGGATTATTGGCGCCGTGTCAAAAGTGGAGACCCCCCAGCTTTTTTCCGCGAATTTGATAAGGCCCTGCCTGAAATTGCATGGCATCTTCTCAATTCCATCCACTTTGCCAATCTCGCCATCTTTGAGGCCCAGAAACAGCCCCAGTACGCTGGCATGGGATCAACAATAGCTGCAATAGTGCTGGACAAGGCAACCGTCTGGGCAGCAAACGTGGGTGATAGCAGGATTTATCACTATGACCACGAAAGACTGCTGCAAATCTCTCAGGATCACAGCCTGGCAGAAGAGACTAGGTTAAAGGAGCTCTTCCCTAATATTGATGCGGATAGCAAGTTTGCCAAAAACGCACTCACACGTGCCCTAGGGCTGGCAGAAACCGTTGAAGCCTTCATTGTTCCTGTAAAACCTGCTCCAGGCGACCTGCTTTTGCTATGCTCCGACGGACTCACAAACTATGTGGAGGAATCAGCTATAGAGCTAATCCTTTCTGATGCCACGGTTAATGTCGAGGAAAAGGTCACCATCCTTGTTGACGAGGCCAATAAGGGAGGAGGAGGCGACAATATCTCTGTCGTACTCGTCGAGATACAAAGGCAGGGCAAGTGGGACAAGATTAAGAAGAAGCTGGGAAGCTCCTGACCTGCCGAAGGCAGGCAAGCTTCCAACTTCTGACTCCTGACTTCTTATAGTATGTACATCCTGGGTATTGATACATCATGCGACGATACCTCTGCAGCCGTTGTTAAAGATGGACACACGGTGCTCTCCAACGTAGTCCATTCCCAGATAAAGCTTCATCACCCCCATGGAGGCGTGGTTCCTGAACTTGCTTCCCGTGAGCACATCCGCAATATTTTCCCAGTGGTCCAGGAGGCTCTCAAGAATGCCGGACTGCAGCTCCAGGACATGGACGGGCTGGCCGTCACAATAGGTCCGGGCCTGATTGGCTCCCTCCTGGTAGGGCTTTATTATGTGAAGGCCCTTTCGTATGCCACGCATATCCCTTTTGCTGCAGTGAATCACCTTGAGGGACATATATTATCCATTTTCCTGGAGGATAACCCTCCCCCCTTTCCTTTTCTGTGCCTGACCGTTTCAGGGGGCCACACGAATCTGTATCATGTGCTGGGTTTTGGCAATTACAGGCAGCTTGGGCGCACTCTTGACGATGCAGCAGGGGAGGCCTTTGACAAAGTGGCAAAGTTACTGGGTCTCGGATACCCTGGCGGTCCGGTAATTGATGCCATGGCCAGAGATGGCGATCCTGCCAAGGTTCCCTTTCCCAGGGCATATATGTCAAAGGAATCACTGGATTTCAGCTTTAGCGGCGTGAAGACTGCCGTTGCCCTGTTCGTCAAAAGATGGCAGAAGGGCGAGCGACCGGATACCACGGGAGTCACTGTAAACGACATTGCAGCCTCTTTCCAGGAGTCTGTAATGGACGTCCTGGTGGACAAAACACTAAGGGCCCAGGAGATCACTGGTTGTCGTCACATCTGTGTGGCAGGAGGAGTAGCTTGTAACTCGAGGCTCAGACAGAGATTTCTCCAGGCTGCCAGGGAGAGGAACCTGAGCGTCACCTGGCCGAGGCCTGAATACTGCACTGACAATGGAGCTATGATAGCCGTGGTGGGATATCATAGACTGAAAAAGGGGCTGAAGGGAGACTACGACATGGACGTGAGGTCTCGCTTTCCTTTGGAAGAAACCTAGGAACTCTGCATGGCTGATTTGAAAATCAAGTTGTCGACCTAAGAACCGAAATCATCATTTCTTATCCATAGCTATCCAATAAATATTATTGTAATATTTGTTTGCCTTTTCGGAAACGATGCGGCATTTTGCACACTTGATCTTAGAGCTTATGAAGATCAAGCATCGTGTGGAGTAAAAAGCCCAAGTGGATATAGGAAGATCAGCCAGGTACTATTATTTGCGCATTCGGCGCCTAAGAGGTTCCCCGCACCAACTTGCCATGGGAATGGCAGTAGGGGTGTTTGTGGGTTGTCTGCCAATTATCCCCTTCCAGACAGCGGTAGCGGTGGCCCTGGCCCTTTGCTTTGGTTGCAGCAAGCTCACTGCTGCCCTGGGAACCTGGGTCAGCAATCCTGTTGATTGGTATTTCCTTTATTATTACTCGTACAAGGTTGGCGCAGTGGTTATAGGCCTGCCCGAGCAAAAGGCCCTGTTCTCTCAGATCCTGGCTTCGGTCCAGCAAGGCCACTCTTTTATTCAAGTAGCCGAGAAGATCATGGCAATGGGCGGCCTTGTGGCCTTTGCCTTTGTTCTGGGAGGCGTTTTAATCGGTCTTGCTCTTTCGCCGCTTGCCTACTTGATTTTCCTATTTGTGTTCAAGAGATTTCAGAAGAAACACTATGCAAAAAAGGCATATGTAGCTATCCCAAAATCAAACAAAGTGTGACGTTCTCTATTGTAATAGATAATAGGCCATTTGGCTTTCAGAGGATTATCTGTGATCCATCCTAAAAAAAGACTTGGTCAATGCTTTCTGGTTAACAAGTCTGTAGCTCAGAAAATTGTCGATCATTCAAACGTATCTACGTCCGATACAGTTGTAGAAATTGGCCCAGGTCTGGGTTCCCTCACCTTCCCTCTTGCAAGAAAGGTGAAACACCTCATAGCCGTAGAGAAAGATGAACAACTCTTCTCGGAACTGAGCAGTAGACTCCACCAGGAGGGAATCTCTAACGTCACCCTTATTCACCAGGACATCCTCAAGTTTGACCTCAGGGATTTGAAGGAATTTTTTGAGGACAAGATAATAATGTTCGGCAACCTGCCCTTCAATATTTCCTCTCCTCTGGTAGCCAAGTTGCTTGCTCATCACAAATGCATGGACCGAGCCATCCTGATGTTCCAAAAGGAGTTTGCCGAAAGACTCGTATCTCAGCCCGGCACCAAGTCATATGGCGCTATTACTGTAGTATTGCGGTACCGAGCAAAGGTATCCAGGTTGTTCAAGGTCTCCAGTGGATCTTTCTTCCCCAAGCCCAAGGTAGAATCAATGGTCCTGGAACTGGACTTCAAGCATCCATGGCACAATCGTCCCGTAAAAGATGAGGCACTCAGAAAGGTTGTGAAACCAGCCTTCTTGCATCGGCGCAAAACGCTTCTCAACGCCCTTCTTGGAGCACCAGAAAACTGGGAAAAAGAATCTATTTTAGAGGCGTTGCAGGCCTGCGGCATTGAACCTTCCAGGAGGGCCGAAACGCTCACTATGGACGAATTCATATGCCTGGCCCAAAGGCTCGCGTTGACACAATAGGTTGGGGCTGATATGTTTAGTAGTTTCGATTAACTGAAAATATAGCTGATAGCTGATACCATGAAAAGAAATCAGAATTACTCATATATTGTGGTAGAAGGACCCCTTGGAGTGGGCAAGACCAGCCTTGCTGCCTTGCTGGCTGAAAGGCTGGATGCAGTGGCAGTATTGGAAAAGACTGAGGATAACCCATTCTTACCTGATTTCTATAAGGATCCTCAGAAATTTCGATTCCAGACTCAATTGTTTTTCCTGCTGAGGAGGTTCCAGCACTGCAGCGAAATCGTTCAGATGAATTTGTTCAGAGAAATAGTCATTTCCGACTATCTATTCCAGAAAGACCGGCTGTTTGCCAGCGTAAACCTGGAAGAAAACGAGTTCTGGCTCTACGACCAGATCTTCCGCATCCTTGAGCAAAGGGTAGCAACCCCTGACCTCGTGATCTTTCTCCAGGCCCGCACTGAAGTGCTAATGGATCGCATAAAAAAGAGAGGGCGAAAGTACGAAAAAGGGCTGAGCTGGGATTACCTTGATACTATTAATCAGGCCTTCAATGAGTTTTTCTTCCATTATTCGGACTCTCCGCTCCTGGTGGTGGACGCATCGGACATTGACTTTGTTCATATACCTGAGGATCTGGATGACCTTATCAGAGAGATAAATACCATGGGTACCTCAGTGCAATATTACGTACCCCTGAGTTCCAGGGAGAAATAAAGGGGGCGGTAACGTGCAGGTCATAGAAAATGTTTTAGAAATGCAGATAACCTCCGAGGCCCTTCGCCAGGCGGGCCAGACTATTGCCCTTGTTCCCACAATGGGTTATCTCCACGAAGCTCATCTGGAGCTTATGAGGGTGGGGAAGAGGCATGCTGATAAATTGATAATAAGTATTTTCGTAAATCCAAAGCAATTCGGACCCTCAGAGGACTTTGAACAGTACCCCAGGGACCCGGAAGGCGATCTCGAAAAGGCCCGCAGTGTTGGGGTAGATATTGTGTTCATGCCGTCTGCCCAGGAGATGTATCCGGAAGGATTTCAAACCACGGTTGCTCTGGATCGATTGCCCAGACACCTGTGTGGTCTGTCAAGACCGGGGCACTTTGACGGAGTGGCTACCGTAGTGTGTAAGCTGTTTCATATAACCAAACCCCACATTGCCATAT
>JALVSJ010000308.1 GCA_027024445.1 Desulfobacterales bacterium | reverse complement strand
ATTGTGCCCAAACTGTGCCCGTAGATATTGCTCCTGCCTCTGGGCTGCAAGACGCAAATCTTCCTCGCTCACAATATTGTATCTGTCGAACACAGTCCTAGTTTTATGCCCCGAGATCATCATAGCAACCCGCTCAGGAATACCGGAGCGGATCATGTTCCTGATGGCTGTCCTTCGGAAGTCATGAAACAACCTTCTGCCTATTCCTGCCCTCTTGCAGGCATTGTCCCAGGCTGTGCGGAAATCCCTCAGAGGGCTCTTGCCGTCTGGTCCTGGGAAGACATAAGGGCTCAGCTTCCTGCCCTTCTTTCTTTTCTCCCACTGCGCTTGGAAGACCTCTGTAAGCTCCTCGTCGAGGTAAATGGTGCGACCCTCATCGTTCTTCGTTGTCTCTGGTTCAAGCCGAACAACGCCATTGACGAGATCCACCTGGCTCCATTGAAGGTTTATGATCTCGGATTTTCTCCAGCCTGTCTTATAGGCAAATATGACAACAGGCTTGAGGTAATCGGGCAGCTCACTGAGCAAGGCCAGATAATCGGCATGCTCAAAAAAGCCTTTCCGAACGTTATGCTCCTTAAGGTGGGGTATGGCCGGCACCCGGTCTACCTTTGGAGGGGTCTGCGATGCACCTAGCTTGAGCATCCGCTTGAGTGCGGCAAGCTCCCTGTTGATCGTGGCAGGCTTTGCCCCTTTCTTTATCTCATCACTGCCACAATCAGGGCATCGCTTTGCCACATCAAACGAGGCTCCACAGCGCCTGCACTGGCTCATCATTCGGTCCTCGATATATTGCTGGATCCTCGATGAAGTGATCTGAGTCACGCGTAGTCCGCCAAAGTATTTGCTCAGCTTCTTCAAACTGGCATCGAGCCTCTCAAGGGATTTTCTGCGATTGATGCGGTAGTCCCTCAGAAGATCCTCGGCCAGCTCTTCAAACCTTACTTTATCAAAGTAAATGCCCGGGAGCCTGCCATCGGCAATTTCGCCTTCCCGCTTCTGAAGCAGCCTCTTTGCGTCTGACTCCTTACGGCTCCTGGAACTCTCCCTGTAAGGTTTGCCATTACGGTAGTACTTGATCCACCAGATATTTCCACGCCTGTAAATACTACCCATAAGCTTCTCCTTTCTTCCCTGATTCGTTTGTCTTCAGCCTTGCCCTGGACTGCCAGGGATCCTGCCCGGGCAAGGCACCTTTGCTCTATCACCCCCTTTCTGATGATACCTGTTGTGAGTTTGTCTCTACCTCTTGTTGGTTGGCATGATTGCCTTGGGACTTATCCTGTAGGACTTCGGCTTTTTCAGGGAATAAGTCGTCCTTAATAGCCCCTAGCTCCACGGCGATATCCCAGCAAATCTCAGCCAAACCACGGAAAAGAGCACGCACAGCCGCCTCTTCAGGCATCGCATCAACGTCAAGGTACCTTAGAAGTTCGCTAAGTGCAGCCGCTTTGTTTCGGCTCCTCTCAAACCTGTATTCGATATATTCCTCGAACATGACACCCTCCTTAAACAAAGAATGCGCAAGGAAGTGTGTAGGCTCCACAGGAAGCCTTGCGGCCCTTACGGGTACCGCCTTCCTTGCGCAATTGATGTTTCAGGGTTGAAATAAAAAATGCCATCTGTCGGGTGGCCTCCGCCTGTGGAATTTACACACTTAGCATCATAGCAAACTCATCCCGGGTGTCAAGCAAATTCTGATCATGCATGCGTCTAATGTGGAACTGCATTGTCTCGGTTGGCTCGTATAGAGCATAATGGCCAGGTTGTCTTGGTCGATCCCATAGCTAATATACGATGCCTTTGTTTGGTCATTTGTCTCTGTTCTATACGGCTCATTTTGGCCAGAATTTGCGTTTTTGTCCTACCTCCTTACCTTAACCCTTCGGCAGCCTCAAATCTTCGATTCTCGTGCAACAGACAAAGGATTTTTCAGTATCTGACTAATGAATCCGATATACTCCTTGACAAGTCACTCACAGAGTCGTAACATAAAAATGCAAGCACATCAAATTACCCACCTGTTTCCTTTCTTTCAACCAAAACTCCATATCAAACGAGGTGCGATATGAATGAGCTCAAAAAGTCCAATTTAGGGGACGCGCTCTTGCATGCCTTCATGAAGGCCAATAGCGAAGCAGCCGAGCAGGCCCGCAAGGCCATGGCAAATAGAGCCATAGCGGATGAAAAAGAGAATCAGGGAGCCTCGAAGCCCAAGCTGAAAAAATCAGATCTAGGGCAAAAGCTATTGGAGGCCATGCTCAATATCGACTGGCGCAATCCGCCCAAAGTGAAGGTTTGAACTTTTTCTTTCATTGAACCAAAATCCATAGCAAAGGAGGTAAAAGGTATGAAAGAGACCAAAGTGTCACAGAACAAGAACTCCGAGCCAAAAGAGCGGCGATCCGCGACCGGGTTTATAGAAGCCTTCATCAAAGCCGCGACTACGACCGATCCCAACACCCTGCCTCTGGATCCCCACGCGGACGTCGAGCCTATCCTCACACCTGAGGACTGGATCTACGACGATTAGAAGCACCACTATCGCCTTATAACTAAGCACAAACACAGTTTCCGGACGATCCGGCAAGGGAGAAAACTGCCATGGCAAAGGCCCTTGAGAGGCCCTCGCATTGAAGGCCTCTCGTGTGCCCCTTTCGCATGAGCTCGCCCATCACTTCTCTCACTTTCCTCCAAAGGGCCGGCGTGGACCTATGGCTGCAACTTCCACCTCCCCCGGGTACAACCGTCGCCAGGCTTCATCCACTGCTTTGACGAATGCCGGCTCCCGCTGCGAAGGATCCTTATAACGCGGGTCCTGCATGGCCTTGGTGAGCTTTACCTTCATTTCCTGGCGCTCCTCGTCGGTGAGGTACTCCCAGGGTACTGCATTTATCTCACTCATGTAAGAGTCACTGAGCATCTTTTGATCACCTCCTTTCACATTGCCTATTTAAACATAGCCTCAACGTCCTGCCTGCGCCTCGTTTCGAGGTCAGGTATGTAAGGAGCATGCAAGACATGATGAGGGTGGCCTTTGTGGACCTTGAGACCCAGCTTTTTGTCGAGCTCCACCATTGCTTCCCCCCAGGTCTTATGTCTTTCAATGAGGCCGTCGAGAATCTTGGTCTTCGTGTCCTGCTCTTCATCCCAAATGGGTTTAAGGAGCTCAATCACTCGGCGCCGTATCTCGTTCTCAATGCCCTCGATCTGCTCATCATATACAGATGTCAAACCACTGGACAGTTGCGCCTCTGACACCGCTATGGCCTCTCCCTTCTTCCTGAGCTCAACGATCTCCTTGGCAATGTCGGCATGATCGTCATCACCTGCAAGAATCTTCTCCCTCAACTGTGCGTTCTTGCTTTCTATCTCCTTAGCAATCTCCGCCTTTTTCTCCTCTATGCCTTTCTGCATACTCAGGAGCCTGGCTTTAGCCTGTCGCACAGTATCCCTTTCTTGCAAAAGTTTCTTAATCTCCGAGTCATTTTTAAGCTGAAGTATTCTCTGTTTGATCATCCTCTTTCTCCTTTCTCCTAAAAGATATTGTGAGCCGGGTCATGGTTTCTCATATCATAGGCATCACTCCTTTCCTGTTGAATTGTCCTGCTTTGGGGCTTGCTCTGCCTCTTTTTCTTTGCGATACCTTTTGTAAGCCTCCGGACGAAAGATGGCAGCCAGAAGCAGGTAATATGGGAACATGTCCTCTACCTCTTCCTGAGCCCTTTTACCTCCGCCCGGGCGGGTCTGCTCATTGCCTTTTCGCGTTCCCACAGAGGCTACATTCCTCGGGAGCGCAGTATGCGTCCACCCCCGCGATGGGGTTAATGTGAGCATTGGGCAGGGCATCGCGCCCAAACAACCCATGCCTGATCCCCAGGGCCAGTTGATGAGAGAGGTTTTCAATCCACCGATCACTGATATCCTCTGCGATTACGCAGGCCGTTAGCACAGCAGCGACCATTGGTCCCTCGTCATCGTTGAGCTCCTCATACACAGCTTGATAGGTATTCATCACCTTTTCAAAGTTTCGATCCATTCGTCTTTACCTCCTTTCGCTTATCTTGCACCCATGGTACGGTATATCTTGAGCCGCCGCTTCAAGGATGTCTGAAGCACAAGCGGCTTATCACGGTAGTCATATATGAGCGGCCTCTGCCTTTGGCCGTTGTGGCTGTGGAATAGCAGCCCCACAGCCTGACTTAGGTGATCCTCATACCGAATAGGTGAGGCCACGAACAGTGCATTTACCTTCTCGCTATCGAATGAAGAAAGTGAGCGGGAACTCAGCAACACCACCTGAAGCGCTCCCCTGTTGAACCGGCTCATGATCTTTTCCCGATCCGTTTTGCTCGTCTTGCCACTTAAAATCTCTGCCCTGCCGTATGCCTGCACAATTGACCGATGAAGGCATTCAAGATGCTCCAACCGATTCGAAATCACAACGGCCTTTGTCTTGGGCTCTGCGCATGCCTCCAGTACATCCTTTGCTATGAGATGATTTCGTTCCTTATCTTCAGACAGCGCCCTCATCATGCCCTCGAAGTCATCCGGGTTGGGATAGTCAAAGCCAGTGGCCCGGACCCTTATGAGCGGCCTCGTTTCTTCATCAAACACATCGTCAGGGTAGATCTGGTAAAGCCTCGGTCCCAGGTAGGCATTCATTAGCCCGGTTAACCCACCTCGTCTTTTCGAAGTGTTGGCAATGCCCAAGATGTATGCCACCGGCATCATGCCAACTCTGAAATAGATCTTCAGGTTTGCTGTGTCGCAACCATCCACGATGACAA
>JALVSJ010000307.1 GCA_027024445.1 Desulfobacterales bacterium | reverse complement strand
GGAACATAGTCCGTATAAGTTATGCTAATGTCTTCCTAAACTGCACTCCCTCCAAGGGGTTGAGTGCCGCGCTGCGGTTTCCCCCAATGATAAGTCACGAAAACACAGCGCCCTCCCGACAGTCGCATCCGGAAAGCCCTCTTGCCCCTTCCAACTCGGATGCGCAGTCGGGAGATCCTTGGAAGACTGCATCTACCGAATGAGCCTTCCTTGAACTTTCGTGGCGGTCCGAGCAGGGATGCTTGAGTTATGAATAAATCAGCCTATCACAACTCCTTCAAGCATCCGGTATGGGAGGGCCGCCCTCCTGTAAGGAGTCAGATGCAGTCTGAAAAGGATCTTCCGACGCTGCAGCGAACCTAGCAAAGCGATGTCCCGCTGCCTTTCATCAACCATGTGACGCCAGGAGAGTGTTACACATTGCTCCACAAGGCAATCTGAATATTGGCGCATAATCTGGGACAAAAATTGAAATGCTGAGAGAACTCAACGCCAGTCTTCTGGATTGAACCTGAAATCCACTTCAAACGATTTACCGTTTAATTCAACGCGACTGACCCTGGGCCATGACTGAGCTATTATGGCGCCCCGGCGGATGACAAAGAGCCTCGTGGCCCTGAGTCGGATGGCCTCATGGATATCGCTGGCCTGAAGCACCACCATGTCCCCACGGCAACCAGGCTCAAGGCCGTAGCCTTCCAGGCCCAGTATCCTTGCCCCATTAGTTGTAACGGCATCGAAGGTCCTCTTTATCTCTTCCACTCCTGTCATCTGTGCAACATGGAGTGCCATATGAGCAACCTCCAGCATGTCCTGGGAGCCGAAACTGTACCACGGATCCATGAGCGCATCATGACCAAATGCCACATTAATACCCGCCTCCATTAGCTCCTTTACGCGCGTCATCCCGCGCCGCTTCGGGTAAGTGTCGTGGCGGCCTTGCAGGGTTATGTTGATCAGGGGGTTCGCCACCACGTTTACCCGTGCCTCGGCCATGAGGGGAATCAATTTGCTGACGTAGTAATTGTCCATGGAATGCATGGAGGTAAGGTGAGAGCCCGTCACCCTGCCCTCAAGACCAAGTCGTTGGGTATGGTAGGTCAGTGTCTCTATGTGACGCGACATGGGGTCGTCGCTTTCATCACAGTGCATATCTACCAGCAGCCCCCTTTCAGCAGCAAGCTCACACAGGGCTGCAATGGACTCAGCACCCAGCGCAGAAGTCCTTTCAAAGTGCGGGATCCCCCCCACCACTTCCAGTCCCATGTCAAGGGCCCTCCTGAGGCTTGCTGGCGCTGAAGGATGCCTGAAATAACCATCCTGGGGAAATGCCACGAACTGAAGATCGATATAAGGTTTGACCTCCCCTTTAAGCTCCAGCAGCGCCTGGACTCCGATCAACCTTTCATCGCTCACGTCCACGTGGCTGCGTATCGCCAGGGTGCCGTGGGCCGCGGCCCACCGGCAAAGCTCCCGGGCGCGGGCCTTAATGTTTTCGGCGGTCAGACTTGGTTTTAACTCACCCCACAGGTCTATACCCTCAAGCAGTGTGCCGCTCCTGTTGACGCGGGGATTACCATAGGTGAGCGTGGAGTCCAGATGAAAGTGGCTGTCTACAAAGGGAGGCGTAACCAGGCAGCCCCCCGCATCAATCTCCTTGTGGGCCCGTGCCTCCAAGTTGGGCACAACCTCCGCAATCCGCCCATCCTGCACCCCGATATCAAAACCCTTTCGCCCATCTGGCAGGTTCGCATTTCGCACAATCAGGTCCAGCATCGCCTATCCTCCCTTTTCCTCTCGCCGATAGGGTTTTAGCAAGGCAGCGGGTATTGAGGCCTTTCTGGATACACTAATCAATGCCACAATGGTAAGAAGGTAGGGAATCATGAGAAAGATATGGAATGATACCGATATCCCCATTCCCTGAAGCCTCAATTGAAGGCCGTCCAGGAACCCGAAGATGAGAGCGCCGATTGTTCCCTTCAAGGGGTCCCAATTGCCAAAGATCACCATGGCAATGGCCACCCAACCCCTTCCCCCGACCACGTCTATCAGGAACATATTCTGATGGGCCAGGGTAAGGAAGGCTCCTCCAATGCCCATGAACGCACCACCCACTACCAGGCAAAGGGTACGGGTAAGCATTACGTTGACACCCACGGTGTCTGCTACCACCGGGTTTTCGCCCACTGTCCTGATCTTGAGCCCAACATTGGTCTTGTAAAGCAGGATGGAAAGAGCAGGGATCAAGATCCAGGCAAGATACGTGAGGGAGTACTGGGTAAAAAGGCCTGGCCCAATGAGAGGGATCTTGGATAGCACCGGCAAAGCCACCTCCTTGAACGGATGCACAATGGGTGGGACAGTGGGTGAGCCAAAGTGCAGCCGATAAATAAACATGGCAAGGCCGGTGGCGAAAATAGTAATTCCCAGACCGGATACGTGTTGACTAAGCCCCAGATGCACTGCCAAAAACGCCATCAACAGCCCCAGGAGCATGCCTATGGCTGCCGCTGCCGCCACCCCCAACCACAGGGACCCCGAAGAGTACGTGACAAGAAATCCCGTCATGGCCCCCATGAGCATGGTTCCCTCGATGCCCAGGTTGAGCACTCCCGCCCTCTCCACGAGTATCTCCCCCAGGGTCGCATAGATAATGGGGGTCGCCATCCTCATGGTGGCCCCGATGAGGCCAGAGATAAAGGCTATGTCAAAAACGTGGTTCATTATTTCTTGATTACCCTGATCCTGTACTCTGTAAAAAGCAGGAAAATAAGCATTACCATTAACGCCACACCCTGTATGACATCAGCTATATATGTGGGCACCCCTGTCATCCTGCTCATGGTCTGTGCCCCCACAATGATGACGCTGAAAAAAAGTGCTGAAAAGAACACCCCCAGGGGGTGTAAGTTCCCCAGCATGGCAATAACAATACCCGTGTACCCATAGCCCGGCGAGATATCCATGATCAGGCGATATTGAATCCCGCACAGCTCCCCCACCCCGGCGAGGCCCGCCAGGCCCCCTGAAATAAGTGCTGTCCAGACGATAACCGAGGTGGTGTTGATGCCGCCGAAATGAGCTGCCCGGATGTTTACCCCCACGGCCTTTGAGCGGTATCCGAAGGTGGTCTTATTGTTAATAAACCAGACAACAAAGACGGCCACCAGGGAGATAATTATTCCCATGTGAAAGCGTGACCTGGGCAGAAGAATCGGGTAGCGTGCCGCATCTGCGATGGCCGCCGACCGAGGCCAACTGGAACCGGGCTGTTGGAGCGGACCGAAGAGGAGCGCGCCCATTATGTGCCACATCACGTAGTTCAAAAGAAGGGTGGAAACGACATCGTCGACTTTCAGTTTGGTCTTGAGGAGCCCGGGAACGGCAGCCCAGATGCCCCCTGCCAGAAACCCGGCTGCAATGATCAAGGCCAGGGCAAGGGGGCGGGCCATCCCGCCCATGTGAACCCCCAGGACAGTTGCCACCAGTGCTCCGGCAAGCAGTTGCCCTTCGGCCCCGATATTCCAGAACTTGGCTCGGAATGCAAAGGCCACGGCCAGCCCCGTGAGGATGAGGGGGCTGCCCTTTACAAACGTCTCCAGCAGGTTAAACCGTGTCCCAAGCGCACCGTAGAAGAGGTAGTAGTAGGACTTCCAAAGCTGCCCACCGGCCAGCAGGATAGGTATGGCCGAAAGCATCAAGGTGGTCGCTACAGCCCCGATGGGAATAACAACCCTGGCCCAGGCAGGAAGGGGTTTTCGTTTGACGATCCTGAAACTGATCATCGGGTAACTCCACTCATCCACAGCCCTATCTGTTCCCGGGATGCCTCTTCCGCAGCCACTTCGCCCATAACCTTGCCTTCATAGATCACCACTATTCGATCACTCAGGGCGAATATCTCATCCAGGTCCTCGGATATGAGAAGAATCCCTGCCCCCCGGTCCCTTTCCTCAAGAAGCCTTTGGTGGATATACTCCATCGCGCCCACGTCCAGCCCCCGCGTGGGCTGAGCGGCAATGATCAAAGAGGGGTTTCCGGCCAATTCCCTGGCCAGCATGACTTTTTGAAGGTTCCCTCCTGAGAGGCTCTTGGTCACTGCGTCCCTGCCAGGGGTGGCTATGTTATAGGCACGGATCAGGGCATCTGCATACCCGTGGATCTTTTTTGACTTCATGAGGCCGAACAGTTGGAATTCCGGTTGCCCGTGGTTTTCAAGGATCAGATTCTCCTCAACCGTGAGGTCCATGAGAAGGCCCGTGTCCATCCGATCTTCGGGAATCCTAGCTACCTTCGCCTTGATAGCCGATGATGGCTGCCCGAAATTAAGGGCAATATTGTTAACCTTTATAGAACCCCGGACCGGCTTGCGCAGGCCAAAGATCACCTCAGAGAGTTCACGTTGCCCGTTTCCCGACACACCGGCCATACCCAGTATCTCATGGCTCCTTACCATGAGGCTCAGATCCTTTACGGCCGCGATCTTCTTGTCATTAAGGATGTGGAGATTCTGGATTTCAAGTACCACGGGGCCCGGATCAAGTCGCTTTTTCTTTACAGAGCCTGCCAGTTCCCTTCCCACCATCAGATTGGCCAGTTCCTTTGGATTGGTCTCGCTTGTGCGCCTTTCCGCCACCACCCGTCCGGCCCGAAGGACCACGATGCGATCAGAGATATCCATTACCTCATTCAGCTTGTGGGAGATAAAAACCACGGAACGTCCCTCGCCAACAAGTGTCTTCAAGGTGCTGAACAGATCATCAACCTCACCCGGTGTGAGCACGGCCGTGGGTTCATCCATGATCAGGATGTCAACGTCCCTATACAGGGCCTTGAGGATCTCCACCTTTTGTTGCTCACCCACAGAGAGGGTCCATACATATGCGTCGGGGTCCACCTCAAGACCGAACCTTTTTTCGATCTCCAGGAGCCTTTTCCTTGCAGAGTCAAGGTCAAGAAAAATTTTTCTCCCCGAATCCGTGCCAATGATCACGTTCTCAAGCACCGTCTGGGTTGGCACCAGTGCAAAATGCTGGTGAATCATACCAATGCCAAGGGCTATGGCATCCCTCGGAGACGATAGGTAGGCCCTTTGTTCCTTGATGAATATTTCACCTTCGTCACAGGAATAGTACCCGAAAAGGATATTCATCAGGGTGGTCTTGCCCGCGCCGTTTTCTCCCAGCAGGGCGCAGATTTCCCCCGGATAGAGGTTGAAATCGATCCCGTCATTGGCCGCTACGTCCAGAAAGTGTTTTGTGATAGATGACATCCGGACTACTGGCTGGCAGTCTCTAGTCACTTGGCCCTTCAATCAGGTCCTCCCGGAAAATGGCACCTATTGTATCCTTGCGTGCTGGGCAATGCCTGCCCGCTGCAGGCATGGAAGGGATTTTCTTGAAAAGCTCCAGGGTGCAAATGCCCCTTGGCCGAAACGCAAACTACGGCATACGACCGTGGGGCATGTATGACGGCTGCCTTAGTCAGAGACAGGTTTATTTTCATCTACCGGAACGTGGAAGGTCCCGTTCATGATCTTCTTTTCCCGCTCCCGCACCAATTTTATGACATCAGGGGGCAGCTTTTTCTCAAAGGAATGAAACGGAGCCAACTTGGCCCCGCCCTTGGCCATCATGGACCACTCTCGTAGGTCCATAGCCACCCAGGCATGCTTCTTGACCATATCAATACAAAACTTGATGGTTGGATACATGTCCCATACAGGCCCTGTTATAACCACGGAAGGGGCCAGGGAATGCTGATCAGTCATATTGCCAAAGGCCAGGATCCCCTTTTCCTTGGCTGCCTCGAACACCCCGAATCGCTCGGCATAGATCAGGTCAGCGCCGGCCTCGATCTGTGCCAGCGCTGCTTCCTTGGCTTTTGGGGGATCAAACCAGCTCCCAATGTAGGAGATCTTTACCTTTACTTTCGGATTTACTTCTCGGGCACCCGCTATGAAGGCATTTACCAGACGGTTCACCTCCCCGATGGGAATGGCAGCCACCACGCCGATCACGTTCGTCTTGGTCAATTTTCCGGCAATGAGTCCGCACAGATAGGCCGGTTCATGAATCCAGTTGTCAAAAACAGAAAAATTCGGGGCAACAGGGCCGAATTCCGATCCAAAGGCAAAGGCGATCTTTGGGTAATCCTTTGCTACCCTGCGCGCCGGGTCCTCACCTGCCAAAAAGGCGTCCCCAACTATCAGGTCAAATTTCCTCTCGGCATATTCCCTGACCACCTTTTCAAAATCCGCCCCACCCACTTTCTCTGCAAACTCATAATGAATTCCTTTCATTTCTTTTGCTGCCTTGAGACACGCCTGGTGAATGGCCCCGTCCCACGGTTCCTCAATTGCGGTTTGGAAAACAGCAGCGATTTTGAACTGCTTCGCATGGGCAGTTGACATTCCGACACAAACAAAGGCAAGCATAATGGTAACAATTAGTGCAGATCTATTCATCCGCGGCCTCCTTTCATGAATGAGATAGCCAGTGAAGTGTTAGTGAGGATATTGTTTATAATGAGACGGGACTGTAGTAAGGCTGACCTCATGTTGTCAAGGAATTTCAGGTATGCGTGGCTGGCACTCTTCTATCTTCAGCCTTTTCCAGCGGTCTTCCCTACCAACCCTTTTGACGTCTTTGGCGAATTCTCATGTAGATTTCTTTCAGTCTTTCGAACCTATCAGAGCCCAGTATCTCCCGCACCCCCAGCAAAAACCGAAACTTCTCCTCCGCAAGCTGGCTCCGGGCACTATCTAGGTTACGAAATTGCTCCATGATTGCTGCCCTATCAAGGGGCTCTTCATCAAGGAGATTTTCCAGTTCAAAGCGCTCCTTTTCCACCCTGTTTTTCAATCTGATGAGCTTCCTGCGGCTTTTCACAAAAAGATCATCCAGCTTTCGCTTCTCTACTTCACTCGGGTTCAAGGCCTGGGCTATGCGGGGTCTTCTCCACCACCTCCCCGCAGGAGCTCCCTGGGCAAATACCGAACACACCGGGGCCAAAAAAGCCAAAACCAATAAAGTATTAAGGGCTTTTCTCATAATCATTTCTTTCCTCCCAATAGCTTCCTCATGCACTACCCGCATGGTCCTCCCCAGGAGACCCGTCGGGTACAACAAAATCAATGAAATCTCTATCTGTGGCCAAGGACTCCTCTCCCACCAGATCATTGTACAGGGGAGGAAGCGGGTTCTCAATAAGCTGATCAACCTCTGCCATGAGGGCCGCATCACTAAGCACCCCTTCTCTAACGGCTGCCAATCGCCTGTTATGGCTATGCTCTTGCACAAGAAGGCCTCCGCCAATGATCACTAACAGAATACCTGCCAGTGCCATTGAAAAGCCCAGTTTGCGTAGCCCAAAGATCACGTCCAGTAAAGAAAGGTTAGTCTCCTTTCTATCAATAATTGGCCGAGGACGCGGTGGGGGCACTAACCTACTTGCCTGATCCCCTATTCTGGCAAGGCTTCTTTTTATGGCCTCTACTTTCCCAGAGCATCGGTCGCAGCGAGCCAAGTGCTTTCTGGCCGACCCAGACAACTCGCCTTGGTCGATTATTGCCCAGGTAATTTGCTCATCAGAAAGGTGTTCTGTATCCTGGTTCATCACTCCAGTCCTTCCAAAAATGTTTGAAAGCGTGTCTCATCTTTGAACTTCTTGAGCGCCCGGTAAAGATGGGTTTTTATTGTGCTTTGGCTCTTGCCCATAATTTCTGCAATCTCGTTTATATTTAACTGGTCCATGAAGCGTAAAACAAAAACCTCTTTTTCCATTTTGGACAGCTTTGAAAGAAATTTGTCTATCTGCGCCCAGAAATCTCTCTTTATTGTGTTACCAAGGGGGTCTTGATCTCCACTCTGCTCACATCGCTCTATCTTCTGGTCGGCTTTGGAAGCTGAAATCCCAATAAGGCCGAGCAGCCTCCTCTTTCTTCGATAATCTCTAACCCGGTTAATGGCAATCGAAAATAACCATGACCGGAACTTGGAAACCTCTTTTAATGCATTTATGCGCTTGAAGACTGTAACAAATACATCCTGGGTAATATCCTCGGCATCCATCCTTGACCGAATCCTATAGTAGACCATCTTGTACACAGGTGCCCAGTAAAACCTGGCAAGGGCCTCGAACGCCTCATGGTCACCGTCCCTCGCGCATTTAATCAGGCTTTCAAACGCTGAAGGCGCACCTGGGGAAACGTTGTTTTCTATGGGTTTACCTTCTAATGATATCATACATCCTTATTATCGGTCCCTCGAGCGCCCCCTGTTAAATTTCTAAGCCGGCATACTACCTTTCAATGTTGTTATGTTTTAGCCTGTAAATATCAGCACTTGCCTTATCCTGCATGACCTCCAGACGAACCCTTTCCCGCGGCGTAAGCTGCCCGTCACTCCATGCTCTTCTCTTGGCCCTCTGAATTCTTAACTGTTCCCTTTCCAGTCTACGAGCCTCCTTGCATGTCAATTCACCGAGTCGAATTCCCTGGTGAATCCTCTTCTCCTGCCTGCAAGCGCCACGTCACACAGCGCAAATGATGTCACCAAAGCACCTATTCCCATAACTGTCCAGAATCGCTTCATTCCAAGCTCCTCCTTTCCTCTTTTTAGTTAATAAGACGCTCAAAGAGGAGACTTGGTCTACAAGAAATCTCGAAAATTCTTAACGGTAATGTTTGAAAGGTGCTTACTTGAACCTACACCTAGGAGGGCTCATGAATGAAAACTGTCATCTTTACTGATTTTGGTAAAAAAGCATCAGGATTTATTACGGAGGTGGAACACGGTGATCAGACAAGGCAGTTCTTGGCCGCCAAGGACTTGGGACTCAAAGCAGCTTAGCTTGACTAGCTTATCACGGGCGTGCAATTGGGCCCGACGATCAGCATGCTGTTTGGAAGAACAGTCTGAATCTCCTCCATCTTGCTTCCAAAGAGGACCTCCTTGATCACGCCGTGTCCATAGGCCCCCACAATTGCCAGGCTATCATGGGGTACTTCATAAAGGTTTATTTTGAGTTCACCCCTATCAAAAAATAACCATTCATAACCTAGCGCTTCCAGGTTTTCGAAAAGACCCGCTTGCTTAATCTCATCTTCATAGTACTTTAAATCCCTGCCCTCGGCCTGTGTAAAGAGAATCAGAGGAAAACCTGATACGGTGGCTATTTCGATTCCATACTGAAGCGCCTTGATAGCATTTTGAGATCCGCCAAAAAATACGATCACCTTTTTCCACTCCTTAAAAACCGGCGTGGGTATAAACACTGGAAATCCTGCGTTTCTTATAATATTCCTTACTCGAGGGCCTATATATCCCAGGCCTATCTTTGCTGAGAGGTTACTGATGGTCCTGGGACATGTCATATATCGATAATCAACGGGAAGATCCGGAAGGGTAGATGCAGTAAACCCTTTTGGCTCTATGAAATGGGGTACGAGACCTCCCTGCCTTATTATCTCTTCTGCATGCTGCCTTGCAGTACCGGGATCTCTCAAGAAAGCCCTGTCAAGATCAACTGTGACGACCTCATGCTCAAAGTACATTAAGAATTGCCTAAACTTGGGTATGTACACCCTTAGAGAAGTTCCTGTCTCTTTACAAAAATACACAGAGGCCATAAGGGTCTCTCTCCCGAACGGAGTGTTCCTAAAGATATGCAGAAGCTCGTTTCTCACTGTGCCAATCCTTTCACTATATATTTCAGTTCTTCTTGCTCTCTCCCCTTCGCCTTGAGCCCTATACCATGGGCCAAATCAAATTTCTTCCTCTACGATCAACTCCTTGCGGTAATGGTCCAGAATAGTGGCCTTTGAAATAAGGCCCATAAACCTCCCGTCATGAACAACGGGAAGGGTAGAATCGTGACCCTGCTCAAGAAGTTCTAGCACCTCCGGCATCTCATCGTCAAGGGAGACGGTGGGAAGTGTTGTGTCCATCAATTCTTCCACAACCACAGAATCATACAGATTTGGATCAAAAAGATAGGAGCGGACGTCATCGATATGGATCAGTCCCATGTATTTCTTTGTCTTTGAATCAATTACTGGGAAAAAATGATAAGGGCTGCTTTTTACAAGGTTAGCAAATTCTCTTAGGGTCATTTCGGGCGGCACCTCTTGGTAATTATGGTCCAACAGCTCTATGATCCTCAACTCTGAAAGTACCTTTCTATCGGTACGTGGACGCATTAATTCGCCGTGCTCCACCAGTTCGTGATGATAGACCGAGTACGGCTCAAATATGTGACTGAGGGTCACGCTTATAACAGATACCAATAGCACCGAAACTAGAACATCATAACCTCCGGTGATCTCGGTAATGAGGAACATTCCAGTCATAGGGGCCTGAAGCACGCTGCTAATTACGCCGGCCATCCCAACCAGGGCAAAATAGGGCTCTCCCGCCCAATGTACTCCAGGGATAAGATAAACCAGTAGTCTCTGGTAAAACAGCCCGGTAAAGCTTCCTATTACAAGACTGGGGGCAAAAAGCCCTCCCATACCGCCACTTCCGATGGTAAGGCACGTGGCAACAATTTTCCCCAGCGCCACCAGTCCAGCAAGCGCCAAACCCTGGGAGTAATTACCGCCAATTACTGTGCGAATCGCGCCGTATCCTTCGCCCATTACCGAGGGTATAACCAACCCGAGCAATCCCACCAGCAGCCCCCCACATGCCGCCCTAATCCAAAAGACGGGGATTGTCTTGCTGGATACCTGGCGCACCAACCTCAGCAATCGAATCAGCATCACAGAAGCCAGGGCTGTGAATACAGCCAGTCCTAGGCATCCCACCAGATCTAACTCCGAAATTACAAGCGCTTTACCTTCAAATGGAATCTGGTTACCCTGCAAGATACGGCTGACCTCTGTTCCCACTGCAGAAGCCACGCCGATGGTTATAAGATTGGTGGGTGTCCACTCCCCCAATATAGCCTCTAAACTAAATGCAATCCCCGCCACGGGTGCATTGAAAATGGAAGCAATGGCAGCCGCGGCCCCACCTGCTACCAGCACTACCCGTTGTCGGTCCCTTAGACGAAAAAAGCTTGCAATGTTAGATGCCACGCTGGCGCCGCTGATTACCACCGGGCTTTCAGGGCCTGCTGACCCCCCGCTGGCTATTGTAAGACAGCATGATACAAGCCTTGAGTAGCTGGAACGAAACCGTAATAGCCCGCCCCGTCTGATCACACTGTAGATCACCTCAGGCACACCATGCCCACCTATATCCTTTGCCAGATGGAACAAGAAGATAACTGAAAGTGCTGCGCCTGCAGCAGGAAGAAGGAAGGAATACCAGTGATGCCGATACGGGTGGAGCAACTCAGCACCCCACTCCAAGGACCGGTTAAGCGCTACTGAGGCAACACCTCCGCCCACCCCCACGACGGCCCCTATGATTACAAGCTGGAACCTTTCATTAAGGTTATGAACAGAGAATTTCATCCCACATATCCACTATGTGTGCATGCACCCTCCAAAAGGCAATATATCCGTTACAATTCATTTTCCAGGGCTCTTACTTTTTGGAGGAGCACTTCGGTTGAAGGTCGGCTCCGTAACATTTCGAGAAAGGCTTGGTTTCGCAAGCAAAAACTCAGTCTTGAAAGAAGCCTGAGGTGAATCCTGGTTGTCGCGGTCAGCATAATGAACAAAACAAACACAGGCTTGCCATCAACAGAGTTAAAATCTATCTCCTTCTTTAGGAAACAGGTAGTTACCCAGGCCTTCAGTGAAAATCCCTCCATGGGTTGCCTGGGGTGCGGTATAGCCACTCCTTCGCCGATCCCGGTTGATGTCAGTTCCTCTCTTTGCAAGAGTCTCTCCATCAGGACTTCTTTGTCAATATCATCTGGAAGATTCATACTCCCAACAGCAGCCCTTAATACTTCTTCGGGGCTGCTTCCCTCCACATCGTATAATACTCCTCCACGCTCCATGGCCTCACAAAGGGTGATTTCCTCCTCGTTGTTTTCCTGTTGCCTGGCCTTGTTCTCATGGAGCGTAAAGTTATGCGTCTGGGCCCAGGCCCTTAGCTGCCTTTCATGGAAAATGTACCGCCCATTTTCTAATTTAGCTGGAATTTTGCCCTGTCTGATCCATCTCGTTATTGTGGCTTCGGGGAGATCCAGCATTCGCGCGACATCTTTAATTTCAAGTTTCATTATCCGATCCTATAAAATGAGTCTGTTCGGTGAAGACAAGGAATAATATTCAGTTGTGCAAAGAAAATCAACAAATCTACTTTTAAAAAATTACTGGATCGGATAAATATTCGGATAAATATATGGTAACAACAATATGGTTCTGTTACCCCAATTACCTATGAAGATCACTCTGAAAAGGCCATTTGCTTTCCCGGTACTCATCTGGATCATACTGAGCTTGTCCTCCTGTGCCCCCTCTCACAAACGCCTGCCTCCGCCCACTACGTTGACAGTCAACAGGCTCACCAGAATCGGCTATGCTGTGCAGGTAGGAGCATTCTCAGAATTGAAAAATGCCGCTAACCTTACTCATAGACTTCAGAGGGAAGACCTTTGGGCCTTTTATTTCAAAGATGCTTCAGGACTCTACAAGGTTCGATTTGGTAACTTTCATTCCCGCTCAGAGGCTCTTGGTAAAGCTCAATCTTTACGCAGGCGGGGCATAATTGCTAGTTTTTATATCGTTAGACCACAGAGCCTTGCCAGGATACTATCTACCGAGCACGGTAAAGCAAGGTTCCGGAAGAGGCTAGTCAAGACAGCTTACAACTTCCTCGGCCTCCCCTATAGATGGGGCGGGTCTTCTCCGGGAAAAGGGTTTGATTGCAGCGGCCTCACTATGGCAGTCTACCAATTAAATGGAATTGCATTGCCCAGATCCTCGTATCTACAATGGAGAGCCGGGAGACCTGTAACCCTCAAGAATATCAAGAAAGGAGATCTGGTTTTCTTTGCCACGTCGGGTTGGCCTCGGGTATCACATGTGGGCATATATGTTGGAAATAACAGATTCATACACGCCCCAGGCAAAGGCAAGCGAATAAAGATAGATTCACTGAACAACAGGTACTTTCGAAAGCATTTTGTAGGAGCGAGGAAATACCTCTAAAGTTAGGAGTGAACTAGAGTTATGAGTGAGCAAGACTTGAGAAGGTGCGGGGTTCTAAGCCCAAGGAGCAAAGAAAACCAACTGAGCTTGGCACATGAGCAGGAAAGGAGAAGAAAATGCAAATAGATATGCATTTCTATGGTGTTTATGCTTTATGTAGGGCGGCGGGATTAAACCCCGAAACATCCTATACCATTGCCCATGCCTCTCAATTTGTCGATGATGCTATTGATGCAGAGGTCGTGGCGCTCCGTGATGGCAGGGGGCTGCTACCAACCATGACAAGTCACAGGCCCATTGATTATCAGAATACGTTGCCGGGGGATCAATGGAGGGTATGGATCCCATTTCATTTCCTGCCTGGCGCTGGAAAGAACGCGATCCAGCCCACGGATCCCAGGCAGTTTTTGATTGAGGCCCTGATATGCCGTGAGGACAGCCCCATTGCTCAACAGATGCTGCGTGATGCACTGAAAAAAAAGAATCAAAACCTATGGCCCCATTTAATAGGTCTCGTCTCCCATGTCTATGCTGACACCTTTTCACACAGCGGATTTCTTGGGATCGCCAGTGACTTGAACAAGGTGAAGGCGGAATCAATAAAGATCACAGGGCACCATGGTAGCTCCATTGTCCATTATATCTGGACAAAGTATGAAGAGTTTAAGACCCGCTTTGTCAGCGATTTTGCAGAGATGGTACCCGTGGGCCATGCAGCAGTAGCCACCTTTCCAGACAGACCCTACCTCAAATGGGAGTTCGAGTACGAGAGGGAAGGTGATGGT
>JALVSJ010000306.1 GCA_027024445.1 Desulfobacterales bacterium | reverse complement strand
CCGAGAGACTTCGGAGTTGCTAAAGAAGAGGAAAAGGTTCTAGTGAGGCTCGACATAAAAGAGCTGAAATCCACGGACATGGGTTCTGTACTCCAGGCCCCGGGGGAGACCAAACCTCTGACAAAAGAGGACATGGGGATGGATCGGATGTCTTCTATCTTTACTTTCTTCTGCCCGGGCTGCACTTCCAGCCCTTCGCCCATATCTATCAATACCAGGTCCAGGGGGATCGGAAGCTCGAGGTGTAGAGGCGAGGACTTGGCATCTTTAGAACTGTAATAGCTCAACTCGATTATCTCTTCCACTGCCTTTTCGTGAATGAATCTCGTAATGTCATGGAATGTCTTGCAGTAGCGAGGGCTAAATTTCTTGTCCAGGGGGTCCAGGAGATTTAGAGGCGATATCTTCTTGAGAACCCGTCTGAGCAAGCGGTACTCGTAAGTTTCTTCAAAGGGCTCCTCGCTGAACTCATAGTAGCAAAGTTCTTTGACCTTTCCCTCATAAACAACGTTTTCCTCTGCATCCACTGTAATTTCTTGGCCTTCTTGAAGCACCTTCGTAGCTATACCTGTGTTTACAATGGTGGGAACCCGAAATTCCCGTGCGATTGTGGCCATGTGGCCTGTGGGAGAGCCCACATCAGTGAGCACAGCAGCAGCCCTCCTGATAACCTTGGCAAATCTGGGCGAGGTGTTCCTTGCAACCAGAACCGCCCCTTCTGGAAACCGCTCCAGATCTTCGTCTGTTCGTACAATAAACACTCTTCCAATTCCCACGCCCTTTTGCGCTATCTCTCCCCTCCCCGAAAAGATAGTGTGGACATTTCTCAGTGCCGCGGGGATATCGCACACCAGTTTAGCTCCCTGAGCGCCTATGTTCAGAGGCCTAGCCTGAAGGATAAAGAGCTTGCCCTCATGGTCGTAAGCAAATTCTATGTCCTGAGGCTTTTTGAAATATCTCTCGATCATCACGCCGTGCTCTGCCAACTCCCTTAATTGGTCGTTGCTGAGGGAGGCCTTTGTTTGCAGTTCCTCCGGTACTTTTACAGTTTCTGTGCCCCCTTCGGGTTTGGTGACCATTTGGGTAGTCTTTCTTATCACCTTGAGCCCTTGTACCTCATGTGGAGGTTCCTTGGACACTCTGAAATGATCTGCGGGCACCTCTCCTGAGACAAGGGGAGCTCCGAGGCCCCAGTTTGAAGAAATCACCATGGTATCCTGATCGGAATTCTGGGGATCCAATGTGTACATCACGCCGCTCGTAGAGGCATCAACCATTATCTGGCAGGCTACGGCCATTACCACCTCATGTTGGTCATAGCCCTTCTCGCGCCTATATTCCATTGCACTGGCCGAGTAAGCACTGGCCAAAACCTCTTTGAAGGCCTGATAAATATTGTCCGAGGGCTCGTTCAAAAGGCTCAGAAATTGCCCTGCAAAGGTATGTTCGCTATCCTCTCCCCATGCACTGCTCCGGATAGCCAGAAATAATTTTCTCGCCGGATCAGGCTGAGCAAGAGCCTCAATGGCCTTTCGGATTTCTTTTCTAAGCCGCGAAGGAATCTTTCCAGCCTTGATGAGTTCCTGAATCTTTTTTGATGCCTCTTCAGTGTTGATTCGTCCTGACTCCCACCGCTCTATCACCCCGTCTATGGATTCCCATAGGCTATTTTCATCCATGTAAACCTTAAACGCCCTTGAGGTTACGGCAAAACCATCCGGAGTTCTTACTCGAAGAAAATTTTTGATCTCTGCCAGGTTGGCATTCTTTGCTCCCACTACATCGGCAAAATCTCTGCTAACAAGCCTATAGGGCATCGTGAGATCACTTTCAGGAATAACTATTTTGCCCGCCAGCTCATCTTCTATCTGGGAATTGATGTGATTAAAAGCATCGTAGAGAGCGAGATATTTATGGGGAGCTATAGAGTCCAGATTGTAAATGAGTTTGTACACATAGTCTGCCATCTGTTGGCAGGACGATATTATATACTGTTTGTCAAATATATAATCCCCACTTAGTTTGTCCCCCATTTCTGCCATCAAATCCAGGATCTTATTGTTTAATTCCAGAATCGTTTGAAACCGCGAGAAGATATCGATGAAGGACAAATCTTTCGACCTTCTCCTGAGAAAAGGGCCCAATAGGGTTCGGGCCATCTGGCGAACGAGTTCCATAACATGCTCTTTTAGTGCCCGCCTTTGCCTCCCTTGAAAATTATCCCCATTATCAGACCTGCAATTATAGCAATCACCGTGGCCAATATGCCGTAGGTAGTGCTGTGGCGGAATGCCAATGTTGCTACGAGGTTGGGCAGCCCTTTTTCTTCGGCTTTCAAAACCTCCTGTGCAGACGCTAGAATTTTTCTCGAATTTATAGCCGCAATGTGGACTTCATAGTTTCCGGGAACAAGTTTAGAGGGCAAAGTAACGGTGCAGGTAAAGGGTTTTATTTGTCCCGTTCCTTTACCATATTTTACCGCACCTTTGGTAATGGAATAAAGCCCTTCCTTGGTTTTAAGCTTTAGAAATTCTCTAAAAAGAAAATCTTTATCTTCCCCCGCAGGGCTTATGGATATTTCATTCTTAAGGGCTTCAAAGCCAACAGGCAAAGACTGGACATCCGCATTTAGGCTCGTGAAAATCAGGTATAGGCTGGGAGCATTGTGAAATACCACTGTGCCCATATTCATCCATAACAGTCCAAGGGCCTTGCCTTTTTTCTTGAATTCGGTGTCCTTGCGGTGCCCTGTCACATAAACCACAGCCTCTGAATTAACAGGCACTTCACCCGTGACTTTTACTGTTGCCCCGTTGTAGGTAGCACCTATTATAACTACATTCGGTTCTAACTTTACCCTCAGCTTTTCTGCCCTTGCTGTTCCGTTTACCGCCACAAGACTCATCACACTGATACATACAACAAAGAGGCTTTGCCCGAGAGATCTAAGCACGCAATTCACTTTAATGCCCTCCTTTATAAGCAAGCATGATATGGGGAGTAAGCAACAGACTTAAGAGCATCTTCACCATCACGATCAAAACGATTGACGCAAGCAATATCTTGAGCTGGTCGCCCTTGAGTTTTCTGCTGATCATAGCGCCAAACTGGGCACCCAGTGTGGAGCCAAGCAAAAGAATAAGCGCAAGGATGAAATCCACGGTGTGGTTTGTATGTGCCTGCATGATAGTGACATTAATGCAGGTAAATAGAATCTGAAAAAGACTTGTGCCCACCACCACGTGCATGGGCATTCTGAGCAGGTACACCATCACCGGCACCATTATGAATCCGCCTCCCACTCCCATTATGGCAGCCAAGATCCCCACAAAAGTGCCCAGGATTAGAGGCATCAGGATGGACAGCTCAACGCCCGATTTCTCAAAATAAGTCTGCCATGGGAGCTTCTTCACAAGCTTTGCGTATTTGGACTCGCCCTTGGGAGCCACTTCCTTGGCTTCCTTTTTGCGCAGGGCCTGGAGACTCTCGATAAACATATATATGCCCACAAAACCCAGCATCAGCACGTATGTAATCTTGATCAAGAAATCCGCATTGCCGAGCTCCCTCAAGATCTTGATAATCTGTACCCCTAAAGTACCCCCTGCCACTCCACCTATGAGCAGCAGGATGCCCATCTTGAAATCCACGTTGCCAAGGCGGTAGTGGGCCAGGGTTCCAGATGTGGAAGCCCCTACGATTTGGTTAGAGTCAGATGCAGCAGCAACCGTGGGTGGTATTCCCACCATAATCAGCAGAGGGGTCATGAGGAAACCTCCACCCACTCCAAATATACCAGAAAGGAGGCCCACAAAACCTCCCATGGCGAAAATGAGAAACACATTAACACTGCTGCCCGCAATTGGAAGATACAGATGCCACATTATTCTCTCCTTTTCTTGGTTATCTTAATCCCTTTCTCGTTAACGATCTCAATCCTGCACTCAACCCTTCGTCTTATCCTTTCCACCAAGTCAAAAAACTTTGAACTTGCCCCCCCCTTGCCTGACAAGGGTACACCCAATACCAGGAGGGTGATCTTATTGTCCTTTATAAATTTAACGACCTCCTCATCGTATTCTCCGTAGGCCACATAAAGCTCTACCGTGATACCTTCGGATCGCGCCTCTTCGATGAGGGATTCCACTTCCTCTTTCATATCATCGCCGAGGCGCCTTTCCACGCCATCTTTAGCAGCCTCTGAAGAAACCATCAGGATGAACACTCTGGCGCGAATCCTCCTGGCAAGGTTCAGGCCGTGCACCGCGGTCCAGATGGATGTCTTGCCAGGCTCTAAGGCAACAAGCACCCTTTCCATGAAATTCAAACCTCCAGGTCGTCCCTGATGCAATCTTGGTTCCATTCTACGGCAGGACTAAAATCAAGGTGGAAGGGTATAGGACAGATTGTTCCATAGAAGCGTATTTATTTGAAATAATTAATTGTAATTGAGAAGGAAAGAAGCATGCTTACTCATAGTTTTCGCACACCCTAAATGAAGTAAATTCATTTTAACGGGAAGTTTTTCAGAATGAAACAGTGCCTATGTCCATTTTGAAACAGAATTTGCCTGTCCAATTATCTATCCATCAGCCCGTATTTTCGCATCTTTCGCCAAAGAGTGGTCCGAGGGAGGTTTAAGATCTTACTTGCAAGGCTCTTGTTAAAACCTGTTTTTTTCAAGACCTTTTCAATATATTCCCTTTCCACTTCTTCTAAGCTCAGGAGTCCTTCACCCTCTACTGACTTAAACTCCAATCTTTGTAGATCAGAAGGAAGATCTTTTGTCCTGATCACTTGGCCCTCTGCCAG
>JALVSJ010000305.1:3790-4821 GCA_027024445.1 Desulfobacterales bacterium | reverse complement strand
CTTCTAGACAATGCTATAAAGTACTCGGGAGAAGGGGGGGTTATTAGGGTTGAAATAGCTCAGGAGGATGAGGAGGTAACCGTCAGTGTAGCTGATCAGGGCATGGGGATCCCCAAGGAAGAGTTGCCCTTTATTTTTGACCCATTTCACAGGGGGGTATATACGGCCGGCAAAGAGGGAAGCGGACTTGGCCTGGCGGAGGTAAAAACGATCGTAACTGCCCACGGAGGAAGGATAGTAGTTGAGAGCGAAATGGGGAAAGGTTCCAAGTTTATTATTTATCTGCCAAAGAACCAAAGGCATTCTTCATAACTTCATTTCACGCTTTGCTTTTGACTTTCCTTATTTCCCTGGAATACCATTAGATTATTAGATGGGTTCGAGTACTTTGGTCTCAAGAATACCTCAAAACTGAGGACGTTGGGATAGTATCATAAAGACGAGTCGAGGAGATTGTGTGATTGATGAGCAGGAAATATCGATACATATTTGGACCCGTGCCATCGCGCCGCTTTGGACGGTCACTGGGCGTAGACCTCCTGGTGCCTAAGACCTGCAGTTTAGACTGCGTATTTTGTCAGCTAGGACGCAGTAAGAAAAAGACTGTTGAGAGAAAAGAGTATGTGCCCACGAGAGATGTAATAGCCGAACTTGAAAGGTGGTTTTCAAGTGGGGTGGAGACCGATGTAATAACGCTGTCAGGATCTGGCGAGCCAACTCTTCATTCTGAGTTTGGCAAAGTCCTGCAATATATCCGATCGAGGAGTAATGTGCCAGTAGTGTTGCTGACCAATGGTACCATGTTGCATCTGCCGGAAGTGAGGGAAGCCGCGGCGGTTGCGAATATTGTGAAGGTATCATTGAGCGCATGGGACCAGGCCTCATACAGATGGGTGAATAGGCCCCACGATAAACTAGCATTTGAAACCCTAGTTGAGGGAGAACGCAAGTTCAGGGAGGAATTCCGGGGCCAATTATTTTTGGAGGTTTTCCTGGTGAAAGGCATTAATTCATTGCCTGAGGACGTAAAA
>JALVSJ010000305.1:0-3780 GCA_027024445.1 Desulfobacterales bacterium | reverse complement strand
CCCGCGCCGAAATAATAGCCGAATTTGGGGGTAAGCAGGCGCGAAACATAAAGGCCAACGAGCAAGCTATACTTTCTATGCTGGAGCGCAGGCCATGTACCGCAGAGGAGATCGCCGAAGTTTTCGATATGAATCTGAATGAGGTCAGTAAGTACCTCGGGAAATTGATGGATGAGGACTTAATAGAGCCGGAAAGGAGAAACCTTCTGCTCTATTACCGTGCCACACCAAAGGAAAAACACTAGGGGGCCTGGAAAGGTTAATTCTTATGGATAGTGAGCAAGACTTAATAAAGGAAATAGAGGCGTTGAAGGCCGAACTCGAGGAACGGAAAAAGGCGCTCCCTGCCCACTCTGTTCGGCCTCATCAGTTGCTAATTATAGAGGAGCTTGAGGAGCAGATCGAAGAGAAGACACGGCTATTGGAAAAAATCCGTAGCCCTAAATAACTCACGCAAATGACAGATAAGCATGAACTAGAAACATCTGAGAGTGCATGCCATTTGTCCCCGGGATCAGAGGAACCGAGGGAAAGATTCGATAAGAACGGCAACAGGTGGGTAAAGGTATACACGGGGGCAGGAGAGCATTTCAAGAACTGGCTGGAGCAATGCAGGCAATTAGGTGAGGTCGAGGTGGAAGAAGCCAATACCAAGGGGTTGAAATGCTTTGAGGGATCCGGGGAAAAGGCTTATACGATCTGGTTGAGAATAAAAACAGAAAAATGAGGTGAACGTCTTACCTCTTGAGGGCCTTTGCGGCAGCCTTAATAGTTTCCCTTTTTTGAAAAAGCTCCTGACCAGCGAATAGAATCGAGGCAATGATTAATGGAAGGATGTAATAAATTGCCCTGAAAACAAGCAGAGAACCTAAAAGCGCTGGACTTGGCACACGCGGGGACAAAAGAAGGACGATTATACTTTCAAATACCCCCAGTCCACCGGGCACTTGGCTCAGTAAGCCTCCCAATTGAGCGAGCAAATAGATACTCATGAATCCAGCATATCCGAGATCACCCGTATCAGGGAGCAGAGCATAGACCACACCCCCTGCCAGCCCCCAATGAACAAAGGCAACACTTATCTGTGGCAAGAAATACTTTGGGGAAGGCAATTGAAGGTTCCAGGCTCTGATCCTGAGTGATTGCCTCCAGACCGAGCAACACAACAAGTAAAAAATTACAAGAGCCAGAAGAATGACGCCTATTGGCCTCGCAGAGCGGAAAGGCAGGTGAAGGGCCTGAGGCAGCGTCATTGGCTCATAAAGAAAGACAAGAGAGCACAGTGCGAAAAAGCCCAGCCATAGAGTGATAATACAAAAGCCTATTACCCGTGCTACCTGCCCTGGCGATAGCCCCCATCCCGAGTAAAGGCGATAGCGTACTGAACCCCCGGCGACCATTGAAAGTCCCAGGTTATTACTAAAGGAGTAACCAATAAACGAAACAAGAACAATTTTTGCATAATGAAGGGGCCTGTGGATGTAACGAAGGGCCAGGTAATCGTATCCTGTCATAATGAAATAATTAGCAGCGGTCAAGAGCAGGGCGATGAGGACATTTTTTCTGGGTAAAGCCTTAACGCGAGTCAGGATATCAGAGACTTCGTAGGCCTTGAGTTCGTGCCGCAAAACAAAGAGGGCTGCTAAGAATACCAGCCCTCCCAAGATAGGCGCAATATAGCGGTGAGCTTTATTCATCTCAATAACGGGTGTGCATCGGGCAACCGCTTGTTCTAGTTGCCAGCTTCTCCCATAAGCTCCTTTTCCAGCTTTTTCAAATACTCATCTTTTTCTTTCCAGTCAGGTCCGAACCGCTTATTAAAATAATCGCCAAGACGGGTAAAGACCTTCTTCCAGATGGGCTTGTTTCCACCAGTCAGGACCTCTTCAAGGAACTCTTTTAGATGGCCCATTTTCTCCTTGGGCAGGAAGAATACAGCCCCCAGCTTTATGGACTCCTTCAGGGATTCTGGCGAGAGGGAATGCGCAGTGAGCATAACTGTGGGAAACCCACGATGGACTGACTTTTTGAGAAGATCAAAACCGTTTACTCCCATGATATCCAGGATCACAAAATCGTACGTATAAGAGACCAGATATTGTACTGCGGTATCATAGTCACTCGCCTTATGCACGATACACATGTCCAATTCTTCTTCAATGGTGTCGAGTACATCAGGCTCGTCATCCACAGCGAGTATAACCTTATCCTTCAAGGGACTCTCATTTTTTTCCGTCATTTCAATCGCTCCTTTCTTCATCTGAAACGTTGTACAGCTATTCTATCGCTGCAGTCAGTAAAACACTTACTCAATCCACTGGATCGGTTAACTTTACATCCACCTTGACGTCCCTTACTCCCTCGATCTTCATAGCGGCCTGCCTGATTTCATTGATAATCGTCTCCTCTTTTGACAAAGGAGATTTCGTCTTGACCTTCACAAGGCCATCGTCGCATGTGACATGCACATCAGGTTTAATATTAATAATAGCAGCCTTTGCCTCAGCGGCTATGGCAAGATCATCAATCTGTTTCTGGGACTCGGGTGTTGTACGAAAGGTTTCCAAGCCTACCGTATGGCAAATAACCTCTACCGCATCGTCAACTGTCATCTTGCTCACGTGGATAACAAGATCATAGAGGGAAGGGTCATGAGTATCAATCCCGTAAAGATGAAGACTCCATTTCCTCCGTTCCTCATCATCCTTCTTAATTATCCTGAGTGCCTCCTCGTAAGATATTCCCTCTCTTTTCATCTCGTTACGGACCCTTTCCTCGAGATCTGCTATTATCCTCACTTTAAGGGCATGCTTCACGTTTCTAACAAAAAAATGTCCGGCCAAGCCGCAGTAAACTGTGTTATCCTTCCGTAGGTGGCGCAAGATGGCTGCCTCAATATATGCAATATATTTTTCCTTTCTGTATCCGAATCGATCCAGGATAGAAGGTGCGTCATGAATCGCGCGAACCAGTTTTATTTCCGGCACATTAAATTCCTTGGAAGCTTCCAGTATCACATCCCTGGACAGGCATTCATAGCCGAGCCGCTGGGCTACCTTTTCGGAAACCTCTTGTCCCTTAGTGAATGATCCTCTTGAAATAGTAATAATAGACATAAGCCCTTTTCCTCCCGTATTCTGCCTTCTCCTTTACTCCCTCACATAGCTTCGAGGCTGCATGCGGTGTCTTTGCCTGCGTGAGTGTCCGAATTAAGAGCAAGATTTTAGATTTTAGTTCATCTACCACAAAATGCTAGGATTCACAAGAGCATAACTCACATCCTCCCTTCATACGAGGGCCTCGCACTAACTGGCATCCGACCAGAATATAACCTCATTTTCCCAAGAGGCAAGTTCGAAGGCAATCAACGTCTAAGGAGAAAGAGGCTGATACCAGGAAAGTAGGTCATAAGCAGGAGTGAGATAAGCAAAACACCCAGAAAGGGTAGCGTGGTCCTGTAAACACGTGTTAAAGGTTGGTTAAACCAGCCGCTGGCGATTAATAGGTTCAGCCCTACAGGAGGTGTATTGTAGCCCATAGCAAGATTAGCCAGGAAAACGATACCCGGGCGTGCATGCTGGACACGAAACTGTTTCGCAAGAGGCATTATCAAGGGAACAACCACCATGATAGCACTGAATATATCCATCAGGCAGCTCACAAGAATCAAGAATATCTTCAGCGCTACAAGAAAGCCCACTTTAGAGTGAACGGCGCTTTGTATAAAATGGAGTAATTTCATGACTCGTTTTAAGAAAGCCCACAAATGCCGTCTATGGC
>JALVSJ010000304.1 GCA_027024445.1 Desulfobacterales bacterium | reverse complement strand
CATGGGTATCGCTCACAGTGGGATTTGTTGCTGTGGGAATTTCTGTAATCGTTGGGATCTTTATGGGCGGTCTGGCCGGATATTACGGCAACGCCTTTGTGCGAGTTGGCCATGTAATCTCTATTGCTTTTCTATTTTCTTTCACAGTGCTTGTATTCTTGAATCATCCCCTTGGCGCTGTGCTTTGCCTGTTAGCCGGATTGGCAATAGGTTACTTCTCTTTTAAAAACAAACCCGGCCTTGCGCTTCCCATAATGTCTATTGACACCCTTATTATGCGAATCGTGGATATCATGCTCTGCTTCCCGAGCTTTTTCCTGATACTGACTGTAGTAGCGCTGCTCCCTGCCAGCATGTACAACATTATGATAGTGATTGGGCTCACAAGCTGGATGGGTGCGGCTCGCTTTGTCCGCGCAGAGTTCCTCTCCCTGAGAGAGCAGGACTTTGTAATGGCCGCGCGGGCCCTGGGTCTTAAGGATCTCAGGATCATCTTCCGCCACATGGTGCCTAACGCCCTTGGGCCGGTGCTGGTTTCGGCTACAATCGGTATAGCATCAGCAATCCTCACCGAGGCAGGGCTCAGTTTTCTGGGATTTGGGGTGCCGCCCCCGCATGCGACATGGGGAAATATCTTATCCGATGGAAAAGGGTTTATTTTTGACGCCCCATGGCTGACCTTCATTCCCGGGATCGCCATTTTGATTGTGGTACTGGCGTTCAACCTTTTTGGAGAAGGCCTCAGGGACATCCTTAACCCTAAACTGCGGGAAAGATCCTTATGAGCCCAGATCAGATGTTACTCTCAGTCCAAGACCTAAGGGTATATTTTAGAGGTGCCGAGGGGATGGCCAAGGCCGTTGATGGTGTGTCATATGATGTCAAAAGGGGCGAATGTGTATGTATTGTGGGAGAGTCGGGGTGCGGCAAAACAGTGTCGGCCCTGTCTATCCTGGGCCTTGTGCCCGTGCCCCCTGGCGAGATACGCACCGGAAAAATCCTTTTTGACGGCAACGATCTGCTCCGCCTCGATGAAGAGGAGCTTCGTCACATACGTGGACGAAGGATAGGCATGGTGTTTCAGGAGCCCCTGACTTCCCTCAATCCTGTATTTACCATCGGTGATCAGATAGCCGAGGTTATCGAAACCCACGAGGATCTCGATAAAGATGCAATTCGGTCACGCTGCATTAGACTATTAGATGATGTGGGCATAGCATCACCAGAGCACAGATTGAATGATTACCCGCACCAGTTGAGCGGGGGGCAACGCCAGCGGGTAATGATTGCCATGGCCCTGGCATGTAACCCTGATCTGTTGATAGCTGATGAACCCACTACGGCCCTTGACGTGACAATCCAGGCACAGATCCTCAACCTTCTCGACACGCTGAGGAAAGCCAGAAGAATGTCTGTCCTTTACATTACCCACGACCTTAACGTGGTGGCCTCCATAGCCGAGCGCGTTTTCGTAATGTACGCAGGTGGTGTGGTCGAATACGGAGATGCGGTTTCCGTGCTGAACGATCCGTGCCATCCTTATACACGGGGGCTAATGGCCTCCCTGCCCGATAGAAGCAAGAGAGGAAAGCCTCTGCACAGCATCCCCGGCACGGTTCCTAATCCTGCTTTCAAGCCACCAGGCTGCCCATTTCACCCCAGGTGCTCTCTGGCCAAGGACTCCTGTAAAAAGGAGTTCCCCGAACTCTATGATTTTGGCAACGGCCACATGAGCCGCTGCCCGGTGTTATATGAGGGCAAAGGGTGAAAGCTTAAGTTATGGAATAATGGAATATTGGAATGATGGAAGGATGGAATCGAGGAAAGATTGCGAATAACGCGCTTCTTGTTTCTGTCCCGAAGGGACAAGGTGACCGCTGAAAGCTGATGGCTGAAGCGGTGGAATATTGGAATGATGGAATGCCTGCCCGACGGTCAGGCGGGATGGGATTGAGTGATGGAAGAGCCGAAGATTGAAATGGTGGGAAAAGCACTTACTCGCTTGGTCACCGCCAAGCGTATATTATATGTCATTTCGAGCCCTTTCTGGGGCGAGAAATCTTGGATGCTCGCATCCCTCTCTGCTCGTCATTCCCGCGAGGGCCTGCTCGCTGCAGACAGGCGGGAATGCAGATTCCGTGTTACTGTCAACAATGCCCACACCACATGGGCGTGAATGAAGTAAAACTATGCTTAGCAAACTTGATAAAGATATTAGAATGACAGAACAACCTCTCCTCAAAGTCGAGAGGCTCAGAAAATATTTCCCTGTAAGACGTGGGTTTTTTCAAAGAACAAAGGCATGGGTGAAAGCAGTCGATGGTGTGGACTTCACCCTGCCCAGAGGCCAGACTCTGGGTCTTGTGGGAGAGAGTGGATGCGGAAAGTCCACAGTAGCCAGACTCACACTCAGGCTTCTTTGTCCGGACGAAGGCAGCATCTTTTATGAGGGTGTGGATACAGTCCCCCTTTCTGAAAAAGAGCTCAAGCCCCTTCGAACGCAGATTCAAATTATATTCCAGGATCCTTTTGGATCCCTGAACCCCAGGATGACGATCGGGCAAACAGTAGAAGAGGGCCTCAGAGTCAGAGGCGTGCAGGATAGGGCGGAGAGGAAGCAAAGGGCGGGCATGCTTCTGCAGATGGCAGGACTAAGCCCTGAAGTGGCAGATCGGTATCCCCACGAGTTCAGTGGGGGACAGCGCCAGAGGGTGGGCATAGCCCGGGCGCTCAGTGTGGAGCCTTCTCTCATTGTTTGTGACGAACCTGTCTCTGCACTTGACGTATCTATTCAAGCTCAAATCCTGAATTTACTCAAGACACTGCAGCACAACCTGGGACTCAGCTACCTGTTTATCTCCCATGATCTCAATGTAGTGGGGTATATGAGCGATTGGATTGCAGTGATGTATCTGGGCAAGATCATGGAATATGCCCCTGCAGATTCTCTCTTCGATCACCCCCTCCATCCATACACAAATGCACTGTTTGAGGCCGCCCCGCGGCCAGGTGAAAGGCAAAAATTAAAGCCCCTGGCAGGTGATGTCCCAAGCCCTATAGATCCCCCTCCAGGGTGCCGCTTTCAGGGCAGATGTCCTCTGGCAGAGCGGCAATGCAGAGACAGTGAGATTGAACTTCGGGAGATTTCTCCTCGCCATTTTGTCCGCTGCGTCAAACTTTAATCCCAGGCCACGCAACCCCCCTATCCCTTTCATGGGAGAGGGATGGGGGGAAGAGCTATGTAAACAAGGGTATTTTCCCTTGACATTTTTGAGAAATTTCACAAAATATTAATAAAATACCTGCTGGGGGATCGTCCAGCGGCAGGACGACGGGTTCTGGCCCCGTTAACCTAGGTTCGAATCCTAGTCCCCCAGCCATTTTTCTTTCCAACGTGGTCCCATCGTCTAGCGGTCTAGGATATCGGCCTCTCACGCCGAAGACACGGGTTCGAGTCCCGTTGGGACCACCAAACAAAATCAAGGACTTAGCCAAACTCGGTTGAGTCCCTTTTAATTTTGGGTGCATATAGGGATCACTTAGGTGCAAAAATTTTTTAGTCTCCATTGCCGAAAATCACCTCGTCCAGTTCATCAACCTCACTCTTACTCTGCCCCGGAATCCAATGGTAATAGATATCCAAAGTGAGCTTTACACTGTGGTGGCCTAGCTGTTTTGAGACATCGGCTATGTTATCCCCTTTGGCTATTCTCAGGGTAGCATAGGTGTGTCTCAGGTCATGGATTCTGATTTTTCGCAATCCTGCCTTCTCCAGGGCCTTGTTGAAAATTCTTCTCCGCCACACATCTTGGTCAATAGGGAGGCCTTTCTTGTCGGTAAACACGAACTCTGGGAGATCCCCGAGCCCGAGAGCGAGCCCTTTCTTTCTTTGCTCTGTCCTGTGCGCCAACAAGACCTGTGCTAATTGTGGGCTGACATCAACTCTCCGCCCCTTCCCACTCTTCGGTGTGGACACCTTACCTCTTACCAGGGACTTACTCACATTGATGAACCTTCCCTCAAAATCAATATCTCCCCACCGCAAGGCCCTTGCCTCGCCTATTCTCATTCCAGTGCCTGCTAGAAGCAGGAACAAGGCATAGTGCTCAGGGTAGTGGGCTTTCACAGTGTCTAAGAGCTTCCCCAGTTCCTCTCCTGTCAGTGGGTCCATAGTGGCCTTACGGTCCTTTGGTTTAAACAGCCTTCCCAAGCTCTTGGCAGGGTTAGCAGGGATTACCTCATCGTCCACAGCCCTGTTAAGCACACCAGAGACCACGTTCTTAAGATGTGTCACGGTGCTGGCAGCGTAGCCTTCGTTTATCTTGCCTAATAGGAAGTCCTTGACCATACCCCTGGTTATGTCGGTCACCTTCAGGTCGCCAAATACGGGTAACACGTGAATCCTCAAAATATCCTTGTAGTCTCGCAAGGTACTTGCCTTGCATGTTGCAGGAACCGTGGTCTCAATCCACCTCTTGGCATATTCCCCGAAAGTAAAAACAGGCTTCTTATCCTCGAAACCGAACTCACCCAGTGCGAGCTTTGCTTCCAGTTCCTTTGCCACCTTTTCCGCTGCCTGCTTGCTGCCCACTTTGCGGGAGGTTCGCCTTCCATTGTGGCTTACAAATACCCACCAAGCTTTGCCCTTGCCTTTAACTTTTTGCCTTACGACGACGCCCAATAATATCCCTCCTTTCTGAACGAAATTCTCTTATTTCTCTCTTCTTTTGGGTGCCCCTGGTAGCTCGTCCACAGGCACCAACTTTTCATCGTCCATGCGCCTTAATTCCCGTGCCGCTTCCTTATCCCCAGCGGCAGCCAGCTTCTTGAACC
>JALVSJ010000303.1 GCA_027024445.1 Desulfobacterales bacterium | reverse complement strand
AGTGCCAAAATCTCATCCACCTCGTAAGCCCGGACGAGGTGTTCGACCTCACGCTTTGAGGATCTCCTTTTCATGCTACGGACTTTCCTGGATTCATCCTGGGTTTCTCTCGTTTTGTGGCTTATGGATGCCACCTCCAGGCCTGGACGAACACCTTCCCTGAGCTTAATGAAATAAAGCACCCCTGTTATTCGCCGGCCCTTATGCATTGTCCCATGTACTACTAAGTGTTCCTCATAGTCATAATTGGTAATCTCCGTTTCAAGGTAATCCCGCCCGGAAACCAGGTCCCAGGCAAAGTCCCAGTCGCCCTTGCAACTAAAAACCAGCGCTTCGCTCATGGCTGTCCCAAGGTTATGGCCTGTTACGTCACAAGCGTAAACTGCTCCGCACTTGCAAGCGCCCACAGGCATTTCGTTCAACGTCAGCTCAGGTTCTTCAAGAGGTCTGTCAATCAACATACCACAGAACGGGCATGTTGGCCTTTCTAGTACGTCTCTTCCTCTAATTTGCATTGGCATAAATCTTACTCCCTAGATGTCACCGTGCGGGCCGGGCAGAAAGGCACATTTGGGATTATAGATCCAGGTCAAAAGTATCAGCTTCGAGATCATATTCAATTTCGGCTATTTCAAATTCTGACCCGACCGAGCGGAAGGTGAGAACCCAATTTGTGTATTTTTCACCTGCAAAGGAGCAATCGATGTTTCCAAGCCTGGCATCGAGGCGCTGTAACTTGGGAACTACCTTTTTATAAAAGGTTTCTCGTATAAGAGCTAAGTCATCGTCTGTCAATTCCTCGGCGCCCAATGTACTGCTTCCTGTTTGGCTCATGATATCACAAGAAGTATCTTACCTGGTAGGACCGGGTAGATCGAGTGTGAAGCACTTGTTGCCGCCCGAGCAGGATTTCTCAGTGAGCTTGGGCCTGGCGACTCCTGGGGCAGCTCCCATCACATAATTTGTTTGACTAATGACCCTGTCCAGGGTTTCACATCCGCATTCAGGACAACTCAACTGGACCTTTTCATCAGGACCCAAAAAAAGCCTTTCAAATACATGCCCGCACTCAGAGCAACGGAACTCGAATATTGGCATTGTGAAATCCTCGTATTTTTCTGTAAGATAAGAAAACAGTGGCAAAGATTATAGACCCAGAGGCAAGTTAAGTCAAATGATCCTCTCGTTCCATCCTTGTATTGACGCGGATGTACAGGTCATTCTGGGCGATAAAGAGCCCGACAGTGCTATCTCAGACCTCATCAAGCAGGCCTCTGCTGTAATCTTACCCCAGGCACGCTCCCTGAAACTCTACCGGCTGGCATCTTCTGGGTGCCCCAATGTCTTTCCCGATTACGATTTGAGATACAAATATCCAGGAAAGACTGGACAGGCCCGGCTCTTTCGCCAATACGAGGTGGCGCATCCTCCTACATATATATGGAAAAGCGTCAGGGATTTTCGCTGCAACTTACAGCGGAATGGAATACCGCATCAAGTCCCTTTTGTCATGAAGGCAGATCATGGGCACGAGGGCGACCATATATACCTCGTAAAAGATGAACATACCCTAGCCGAAGCACTCTATAACCTGGAATTGCTCGAGCGGCCGCAATCCTCGGGGTTTGTAACACAAGATTACATTGAGTCGGGAAACAGGGTGCTCAGGGTTGTTGTTATTGGTAAAAGGCTTGTTAGTTACTGGAAGATCTCACAGGCCCCGGATGAATTTGTGGTGAGCTTGAGCAAAGGAGCGAGAGTAGAGCGAGATCTATGGGAGGACAAACAAAGGCGAGGGAGACAGGCTGTGAGGGAATTCTGCGCGGGCACCGGGGTTAATCTGGCGGCTATTGACCTTATATTTTCCCTTAAAGACCAGAATCATATCCCCCTTTTCCTGGAGATCAATTATTACTTTGGCAGACGGGGGCTCGGAGGTTCGGATGAATATTACAGGATGCTCTTTGATGAGGTAAAGCATTGGCTGGAAGAACAGGGGCTAGATTCTTCATGTGTAACACTGGCATGAAAGAGTGACAGAGAAAGGAGATAATATCTATCTGATCTTCATATACACCCGCCGAGACCGGGGACCATCGAACTCGCAAAAAAATACTTTCTGCCAGGTTCCAAGCACAAGTCGGCCCCCTTCAACGATGATGTCAACCGAACTGCCGACCAGCGTTGCCTTGATGTGGCTGTCCGCATTGCCCTCCAAGTGCCTGTATCCTGCACCGGCAGGCACGAGAGAGTTCAGCTTATCAATAATATCCCGGCATACGGCAGGATCAGCCCCTTCGTTTATGGTGATCCCTGCGGTGGTGTGGGGCACATAAACCATGCATATGCCCTCGCTCACCCCGGAGGCCTTAACTTCTTTCTGGATCTGAGGGGTAATGTCGAGCATCTCAATCCTGGACGATGTCCTGACATTGATTGTTGATGGCATGACTACCTCCTTAAGAGTTGAATGAATGATGAAAAACAGCAGAATATGGAATAATGAATGTAGAAATCCTCACTTCGCAGTTCTGCGGTTCAATATTCGATATTCGAAATTCAGTTCTGGCTTGAAGGCGTCAGGGTTTAATTATGAGCGAATCAGGCTCCTTCTCATTCTCCTCTTCACCCTGTCTCTCTTCTCCCAGTACCAAGGAAAGAGTTCTCTCGAACAGGTAGTCCAGGACCATGCCTTGGTCATCATCCATCAATTTAGCTGCTGCCACCGCGATGCGGGCCAAATCCTGCTCTTCCTTCCGCCACAGGATGTATGCCATCTCCTCAAGGCGGTATTGGACGGCCTGCCTCTCTTGCGGAGTCATGTTCTCTTCCAGCCATTTTTGCTCAAGCTCTCTTCTCCGCTCCAACTTTTGTTCGTCAGTCAAATAGATTGGGCTGTCATCCAGTTTGGATATCTCGTCTACGAGTTCTTTGAGCTTTTCATGGTTAATGATGAACAGTTCCATCAACGGATGGCCAAATAATTTGTCCAGGGTCTCGCGCGTGAGACCTTGGGTGTCTATTTCAGATTCAGGAATAAGATCATAAATGGGGGATGCCTCGAGTAAATCCGTCTTAGCGAGGAGCGTGGGACGAAACTCTACATAGGCCCTAGGACCTTCGCGGGTTGCCTCTTCGCTCGAAGCGTAGGCCTTTTCAAGGGCTGTCGCAGCGTGAGCAAGGGAAGTCTCTACCATTATCATGTCATCGCTTTGAAGCAACGTATTTTCTACCTCTTTAAGGCCCTTTTTACTGTAAGCCCCGTAAAAGAACTCAAAGATTCCCTGGCGTTCACTAATCACCCCCATGGCCACGTCGAAACCTTTTGGAAAGCGCGGAATAGCCACCATTACTCCTCTTGTGCCTGCCGCGTCGTAGCTGCCCAACATGGCCCTTGGGCTTTCCTGCATCACGGGCTTGATAACAGGCTCTGATTTATCCCCTTCCCTCAGGACAGGGACATCGAAACCTTTAGTTTTCAATTTGAAGAGCAGTTTTCTCAGGGCCTTGCGGACTTCCTTTTGAGGAAATTTTTTCGAGATTGCAACAAGAAGTTGGGAGAGGTTGTCCTCCACTGGTAATTTTGCCAAGAAGGCGGTGGCCAGAAGGGGAGAACTAATTTCTTCAACAATACTCTTGGGGTCAGCCTCCTTGTAAGTTGCCAGCAGAGAAATTATTTTGTTCTCCTGTTCAGGTGTCAGTGAAGGAGAGAATTGTGCCTTCTTCTTGGACTTCTTCTTCCTACTCATGACGCCTGGGCTGCCCTTTTTTCTTCAATAACTACATGATCAATAAAGCCTGCCTCCTGTAGGTAGACGTTTATGGTCTGCTCTGGAGTCGTGGACCACACTCCTCCAACGTAGTTGGGGGAAATAGGGAGTTCCCGGTACTGCTGGCCCCGGTCTACGAGAACGGCCAGCTCTATCTTCTTGGGTCTTCCGTAATCAACGAGTGCATCCATTGCGGCACGCACTGTCCTGCCGGTGAAAAGTACATCGTCAACCAATATGACTGTCTTGTCGTCTACAGAAAAGGGTAGTTCTGTCTTACCAACGCGGGGGCTGGGTCCTATGCGAGTCCAGTCATCCCTGTAAAGTGTGATGTCCAACACTCCCATTGGTACCTCTTTGCCCGTGAACTCGGCTATTACCTTCTGAAATCTGGCAGCAAGATATGCACCGCCGGTACGGATTCCAACGAGAACCACATCTTTCAGGTCCCGGTGATTGTCAATTATTTGCCTGGCGATGGCGGTTATCTTGTCCTGAATGTCTTTTTCTTGCAAAATAGTTTCTGAATGCATTTTGTTTCTCTCTTAAAGGTCTGTTGGACTCATAAAGACGAACTCGCAAAAGGCCATCAACAAGGTGCGTGGATAATAATGTGTCTGCTTCTCCAGAGCTCCCCGAAAAAGCTTAATTTCTAACACTGCGTCGCTTCAGAGTCAATGTAAAACGTTGCCTATAAATAAGTAATAGCTCTGTCATTTTGAAATTGGCTCCCAAAACCGGTTCGTTTGACAGGCCAAAGATGTCCTTTTCCAGTCCGTTGTGGCAGGCAAGACGGAGATGACAAGGGTAGGCCGTCTATTTTATGATTGCCCGAAACGGGGGCTATCGGACAGGTGGTGTTTACAGGCGGTAAGCAGGATTGAAAAATGAGACTCAGTCTATTGGATAAGAAAGGCCCAGTGCTCACGCGGACGAACTTCGGGTGTCTCTCTGATGTGTATACAGTCAATGTTACGCGGGGCTGTGAATTCCAGTGCGTATATTGTTATGCAAGGGGATATTCCATTGCCCTAGAAAGGGGCCACGTTATGCTCTATTCAAAC
>JALVSJ010000302.1 GCA_027024445.1 Desulfobacterales bacterium | reverse complement strand
AGCTATTGCCATCACCATGCTGGGACCGTGCGAGCAATGTGCCAGTCGGGTGCGCAAGGCCCTTGAAGACGAAGGCTACCAGGTCATAGGATTTTCTGCAGCAGGCATAGGCGATCGGGCTATGGAAGATATGATAGCTCAGGGCTACTTTCATGGAGTCATTGATCTGGCCCCTGGTGGTGTTGGGGAACACATCTTTGGTTTCATGAGAGATGCGGGCCCCCGCCGCCTCGAGACCGCAGGAGAGCTGGGCATCCCTCAGATTATCTCCACCTGCAGCGTAAACCACATGACACCTGCAAAATCTCGCTATAAGCCTGAATACCACCAAAGGCCCAAATACGACCTAGACAAGTATAGAACCTGGATAAGGTTGAATACCGAAGAGTTGAGGACCGTGGCAAGGGCTTTTGCCGATAAGCTCAATAGGGCCAGAGGTCCCGTAAAAATGGTCATACCCCTAAAAGGATGGTCTTCCGTAGACTCTCCTGGCAGCCCCACTTATGCCCCGGAGGAGGATCGCGTGTTTGTAGAAGAATTGCGGGCTCGCCTTAAACCTGATATTGAAATAGTTGAAGTGGATGGAAACATGGAAGAGCCTGCCGTGTCTGATAAAATTATCCAACTCGCCAGGGGCCTGCTGTAGTGGAGTTCAGCGTAAAGACCAATAGTGGAGAATATGATATTGAGGCCTGCGTGAGGTCTGTGGGCGAAAATTTGCTAGTAGCCATCCGGGGCGGCGACAGGCCCCACATTGGAGCCGTGGCAGTCGCCCAACCCAGACCCAGTCTGAAAGATCCATCCATTACGAGTTCCACAGCATCTGTCTTTTGCTTACTAGGACACAAAGAAGATGAACTTGCTAAAGCGGCAGCGGAAATATTGGCTGCTGTTCTTAATACCACTGTGGTTGTTACAGCAGGGATTCATTGGGACCAAATAACTGAAGAGGGCATAAATAAGGTATTGCAAAACAGCCAAGTTCTAATTGATTTGATCTTGACTCGAATTCAAGGGGAAAGGCTGAAGGCCGAAGACTGAAGGGTGGAGGGCGAAGTCTTTTTGGAGGGCAGTTGATGACAAAACGGATCGTGATCGGAATAACAGGCGCAAGCGGGGTCATTTACGGCATCAGGATGCTTGAGCATCTCAAGGGACAGGACCTGGAAAAGCATCTCATCCTCAGCGAAGCTGCCAAGCAGAATATAGAGATAGAAACAGCATACTCAGTGGATCAGGTCCGAAGCTTTGCTGACCATGTTTATAGCAACAATCAGCTCACTGCCCCGTTGGCAAGCGGCTCTTTTATTACCGAGGGAATGGTTATCGTGCCATGCACTATAAAAACCCTCTCAGGCATTGCAAACTCTTATACCAGCAATTTGATGATACGGGCGGCTGATGTCATACTGAAGGAAAGACGAAAGCTGGTACTGGTCATCAGGGAAACGCCTTTACACAAAGGGCATCTCAAGCTCATGATGGATGTTGCTGACCTGGGAGCCCACATACTACCTCCTATCCCGTCCTTTTATCACCAGCCCAAGACAATTGAGGACATTATTGACCAGACCATCGGAAAAATTTTTGATTACCTGGAAATACCGCACAAGCTTTTCAAGAGGTGGGGCTCCTGATTAAGCAGGCGCTGTGCCCGGAAGCGATCAATGTTCTTCGAACAACCTCCCAACATCCCGCAGCCGTCTTACAACCCTTTCCTTCCCAATGGCGATCAACACGTCAAACAACCCTGGGCCTACTGCCTGTCCGGTCACTGCGGTTCGCACACCATTTATGAGTATACCTGCTTTGATTTGCAACTCCTCCGCCATATTTCTGATAACCTCTTCCACGCTCTCAAGGGTAAAGTTATCCAGTTGATCCAGTCGGTCTGCCAGTTGCGGCAACCATGTCCTGAGTTCAGGATGTTTTAACACGTTCTTCTTCAGGGCCTTTTGATCGTACTCAAAATCATCAGAGAAATAGCACCTGCCCAGAGTCACGAAATCTGTGAGAACATGAAACCTGCTCCGAATAAGATCCACTGTCTCGTAAAACCACTGCCGCTTTCCGTTTTCGTATGCCGGCTCCCAGATGCCGGCCTTCTCCATATGCTCCTTGATATAAGGGACCAGTTCCTCCAAGGGCATGGTTCGGATATAGTGGGCGTTGATGCTTAGCGCCTTTGGGTCAGTGAAAAATTTCGGATCATTTGTCCTTATGTCAAAGATGGAATTCGCCCTGTTTATACCTTCAAGAGAAAAAGCCTCTATAAGCTCCTCCTTTGAAAATATCTGCCGGGAATCAGGGGTGGACCATCCCAACAGTGCCAGAAAATTCACCAGGGCCCATGGCAGGAACCCCTTCTCGCGATAGAACTGTACCGACACTATCTCACCATGCCTTCGCTTCGATATCTTTGCCCTCTTAGGGTCCAGGGTAAGGGGCATATGGGCAAACTGCGGTATGTCAGCACCAAGGGCCTGGTAGATCAGGATCTGTTTCGGGGTGTTGGCCAGGCCATCTTGCCCCCTGATCACGTGTGTAATTCTGTCCCGTATATCATCCACTGTATTGGATAGGACATAGAGAGGTTGACCATTCGATCTCACTATTACAAAGTCCTCGATATCTTCATACTTTTTTTCGATGGCTCCATAGACAATATCCTTGAAACGTACTGATCCTGCCTCTCTTGGTACCTTCAACCTTATGACAAAAGGTTTTCCACTTGCTTCCTTCGCGGCCACTTCTTCGGGCTTGAGATTCCTGCAGGCTCCATCGTAAAGAAGCGATGTCTTTCTTTTCATGGCCTCTTTCCTCTTCTGCTCAAGTTCTTCTTTCGTGCAGAAGCATTTATAGGCCAATCCCTTTTTTAACAGGATCTCAGCAGCCTCCAGGTGTTCATTAACAAACTGTGATTGAAAGTAGGGTCCTTCATCCCATGTGATACCCAGCCAGGTAAGACCATCGATTATCCCCTTAATCGATTCCTCTGTTGACCTTTCAATGTCTGTATCCTCAATTCTGAGGATAAACTTACCACCCATCTTCCTGGCAAAGAGCCAGTTGAAAATAGCTGTTCTTGCCCCACCAATGTGGAGATACCCTGTGGGGCTCGGTGCAAATCGTACAACAACCTTGTCTGCCATATTAAATACCTCGTAGCTTTTCGCTGTTCTGATCTGTGGGAATAAGCGTTTTTATTTACATTTTTCTACCGAATCCGCTGATGGAAAGTAAAGCCTGAAAGTTGTCCATCCCGATGAGAAGCAGTCTTCAGCTTCTCGGCAATATCTGCACTTTGATATCCTCCCAGGGCATTTGTCTTTCTCATCGGGAATATACTTGCAGCGGGTTGAGTCCATTTCTATCTTAAACCCATATCGCTCGGAGAATATCTTCATCCTCAGCAAATCAGCCCCCCTTCCCCCGGCATCAAAATCAAAGGGCCGCTTTGATGAATAGCTGATTATATCCTGCGTAGAAAAAAATCCCTCGAAAATTCTACTTTGGGCCTCCTCTACTATGCCCACACCATAATCCTTTACAACAAGTTCAGTGCCCTCCCCTCTCGGTTCCACGCGCACCTCGATCTTCCCCTCATCGGGCGTGTTTTCCACGGCATTTTTCACCAGGCCTTCCACAATCTTTTCAAGGATATCAGGAGGCAGGCATATGGAAAGGGCTGGATTAATTCTTTGTTCAACTCGAACATCCCTGTGGGCAAACTTAGTTTTCATATCCTCAAGGAGATGCTTTACAAATTCACCGAGGTCCAATGGAACTGGAGTGGCTTCTTTTAGCCCGAAGATCTCATCAATGCGTTTCCTTATCTTTTCAACTACACCGCCTTTTCCAAGCTCTTCTTCAACAAGCACCTCCAGCTCATCTGCACATTCTTCCAGCATCATGAGGAGTATGTCATATGAGCGGTAATGCCGGTTCTCCATGATATCCGTCACTTCATACTGAATATCTACGATGCGATCCAGGTTCCTTTTCATCCTCTCAAAATTGCGCTTCCACTCTTCTTCGGGCAATTGTCTTAAGGTCTTCTCCAGTAGTCGAAGAGAGCCCAGTAGTATAGATACCGGTGTTTTCAATTCGTGCGAGAGATGGTTGATAACTCTATCTTTAGCTTTGTTAAGGCTTCTTACCTCCTGATATGCCTTTTTCAATTCCTCGTTTACCCGGGCATTTTCAACTGACAAAGCAACTGTGCCCGCGATAATATTAAGAAGCTCAACATCTTTCTGCTCAAAGTCCCCTTCTTTTTTGTTTAGTGCGCATAACACGCCTATAATTCTCTCCTTACTCCTCAGGGGCACAAGAAGCAGGTTTCTGGTTTTATATCCAAGTTTTTGATCTCGCTTCCTATGTAGCTCGGCATCCTGAGATGTGTCGGAGACAATAATGGGCTTTCCGGTCTTTATTACCCTGCCTGCCACCAACTCATCCATCTTGAACCTAATCTCTTTAACTCTGCGCTTGGTGGCCTGGTCATCATAGGCTGCTCCCAGCACAAAGAGCTCTTGCTTCTCTTCGTCCAGGAGGATAACAACTGCTCCCTCGGTATTGAGGGTGTTTTTGACCTCAACATTAATGTAATCCAGCAGTGCTTCGAGATCTGGATACTCAGGCAGAGCCCTGCTGATGCGTAGAATCATTTCGTTGATGCGAGCGATTCGTTTCTGCTCTGTTATGTCCCTGAATATCATCAAGATGCCGGCTGGCTCGTATTCTGATTTTTCGTAGTAGGCTGCTCTCATCACCACGTCCAGCACACGCCCGTCTTTGGTGAGTCGTCTGGTCTCCCTCCTCACCATGCCCCTATTTTCTATTAGGTGCCTGATATCTTCCTCCGCCTCTCGCTCTAATTCTTTGGGCACAAAGGGGATACGGCCGTCAACCACGTCATCAAGAGTCCATCCAAAAACGTTGGTAAACCCATGGTTCAAATAAAATATCCCCTCATCAATGTGCATCACGGCCAAGGGATAAGGTACAAAGTCAAGGAGCATCCGCAGCCTCCGCTGGGATCTTCTGAGAGTGACCTCCTCCTGCTTTCTCTGGGCCAACTCTTTTTCCAGTTCCTCAATCTTTTTTAATAGATTTTTAACTTCCGGGTTTGTGGATGGCATTGGTTGCTCCCTTCGCCGCTCACCTGTTTCGTTATTAGTTATCTGCTGTTCATTGTTAGTTATTTGTTATTCATTATTTGTTTTTCCATCATTCCATTCCTTTGCTTCCAGCCGTCAGCTATCAGCTTGTCCCTACGGGAATGAAGACAGGAGTTAGAAGTTAGGAGACAAACGCCTGGTCGACCCTCAGGGAGGCGGGTGTCCATCACTTCTACATTCGTCATTCGTTATTCGATATTCGAAATTCTTTTCCCCTAATCCCTCTACCCACCATTCCATCATTCCATTATTTCATCATTCCTTCTCCTCCCCCCATCATTCCAATCTTCCACCATTCCATTCACCTTGCCTCATGCCTGCTCACTCATATCATCCGATCTATCTCTTCCTTCTTCTTTCTCAGGCGCTGCAATGAAACAGGGTAAGCTGTTCCCATCTCCTGGGCAAAAAGAGAGATCTTGAACTCCTCTATCATCCACCTATATGCCTCTATAGCCTCAAGTTTTTCCTGTGATACGCCGCCTGCGGCCTCTTTGCGTAATTCATCCAGATAATTCAATGGCTCTTGGAGTTGCTCAGCTTTGCGCCTGTCTTTTGTTGGATCATACCCAGCCCGCTGGGCCCTTATTCTCGCAGCCTTCAGGTAGCGCGGCAGCTCTTCTAGTTTGCTCTTATCATAGATCCCCAGAAAGTTCTGGGGCACCAATTCCTGAAGGTCTAATTCTATCTCCTTACATATGGAAAGTATCTCTTTGTTCTGGGCACTCGTCTTGCTGATAGTGCCAATTACCTGTCTCACCTCATGGTAATGATGAAGAACATTTGCGCATACATCCAGAATTTCCTTTGCAAACGAATAAAGCTTTGCTCCCGAAGTTGCCAAATGCTCGTAAAATGAGTCTTCGTCACGGATATTCCTTGCAAAAAGCGCGCGAACTAAGTGTTCGAACATACCTTGTTCTACCTTTTCTTGTCCTCCGAAATAAAGCGCCGCGCCTCTGATTTGCTCAGGAAGTTTTAAAGTTCTCTTAACAAATTTCAGATCCTTTGCCAATTCAAGGCAGCACAGCGCTGAAACGCCGCTCAGGTGCTTTTCCAGCGCCTCTTTTGCGGATCTACATAAGCGGATATCCACTGATCCCTCATTTGAAACCAGGGCAGGGTAAGCCACGGTCATCTCATCGATCATCACTTTCTCTGGCAAAGCCCCAAAGTCCCATTTCTTTATCCCTCTCCGCTCCCACCTCTGGCTCGCCTGCTTCCAGGCCTCACTCTCTTCGTAGCTCTTGGCCGACCCGCCTACTACTTTCCGCAACGCTGCGGCCTCACGAGTAGCCACCAATTCTTTACCTCTTGGGTCCACCACACTTATCCGGAGCCTCAAGTGATCAGGTATCTTTAGAGTAGACCAAATCTTGGGCGGAACCGCGAGGCCAAATCTTTCCTCGATTATGCTGCTCAGCGCCACCGCCAGAGGCTGATTCTTTCCCCGTAGCTCTCTTGCTATTACCTCCGAACTATGAGCTATTGGAATAAGCCTGCGCCTGTATTCCTTTGGCAGGGCCCTTATCAATTCTCTAATCTTTTCTTTGAGTAAGCCAGGCGCTATCCAATCGAGCGCTGTTAGAGGGAGTTCTGACGCCAGAGAAGCAGGCACTGAGACGGTAACCCCGTCTTCCTCCTTACCAGGAGAAAAATTGTAGGATAATCCAAAAGAGTGTTCTCCAAACCGTACACTGTCAGGATACTCCTCCTCTATCCCTTCCTGAGGTTCTTTGATCAGAAGATCCTCTTTCTTCATCTTGAGAAAATCATCTGACCCGGCCTCCCTGATCCTTTTGCGCAATCCAGAGAGGTCATAAACACCCGGTAAGCGTTCGTGATAGAACTCCTTGATCTTTTCTTCATCCGCTACTATTCCCTTTTTCCTGAACTTATGCTCAAGGATAGAAAGTTCCTCTCTCAGCTCCTGGTTGTGTCTCAAGAAATCAAAACGCTCCCTAATATTTCCCTCAACGAGAGCCTCCCTTACAAAAATCTCATGCGCTTCATCGGGGTTCATGGGCCCATAAGGTACAGGTCTCCCTTTTGAGATTATCAGACCAAAGAGGCTCACCTGCTCTGAGGCCACTACCTTACCAGCCGCCCTGCTCCACCGAGGGTTGCTATAGGATCGTTTGCAGAGATCCCCTCCCACTTCTTCTATCCATTCTGGTTCCACGCGTGCCACAGTCCTGGCAAACAGCCGACTCGTCTTTACCATCTCTGCTGCCACTATCCATTCCGGGGATTTGTTAAAAAGGCAGGACCCGGGAAATATCATTACCTCCTTGCCTTTTGCTGCCTGATAAATGTTTTTCTCCTTTTTGAAGCCAATGTTAGAGAGAAACCCGCTGAGGATGCATTTGTGGATCCTTTCATAAAGGGAGGTATCTGAACTAGTAGAAACACTTTTTCCTTGCCTGTACCCGTACTCTTTTAGGACACCCATCAATTGATTATACACATCATCCCACTCTCGCATTCTTAGATAGGAAAGAAAATGATCACGGCAAAATTTTCTCTTGGAAACCCCTTGCTCACCTCTTTTTCCCACTTCCCTGTAAGCATTCCATATCTTTAGCAGAGTCAGAAAATCCGAATCTGGGTCTTTAAATGGCAAGCGGGACTGGTCAGCTTCGTGCGCCTTGTCCAGAGGTCTCTCCCTTGGATCCTGGATGCTAAGAACTGCGCCAATAACTGCTACCTCCTCCACGCAATCCTTGCTAATGGCCTCCAGCAGCATTCTGGAAATCCGAGGGTCAAGTGGCAGGCGGGCCATCTTCCTGCCCATATCCGTCAACCGGACCCGGCCACGATCCCTTTTGACAGCACCAAGCTCCACCAAAAGCTCAAATCCATCTTTTATGCTCCTGGGATTGGGTCTGTCCAGAAAAGGAAAGGATTCTATATGCCCAAGGCGCAAGTAAATCATCCTCAAGATGACTTCTGCGAGGTTTGCGCGCAGTATTTCAGGGACCGTGTATACAGGTCTGCCTTCAAAATCTTCCTGACTGTAAAGGCGAATGCATACACCCTTCTGGACCCTTCCGCATCGGCCTTTTCTCTGCTCTGCACTTGCTTGGGATATGGGAGAAATTGGAAGACTTGTGGTCCTTGTGCGTGCCACGTATCTGGAAATCCTGGCAAGCCCTGTATCCACAACATATTTGATGCCAGGAATCGTCAGCGAGGTCTCGGCCACGTTTGTGGCAACTACCACCTTTGATCCCTTTACGGTATAGATTTTTTTCTGTCTGGAAGCAGGGAGTCTTGCGAAGAGAGGCAGAACATTCTGTTTCTGATCCAGTCTCCCCTCCAGGCGCTGGCATGTCTCCATAATGTCCTGTTCAGTGGGCATGAATACCAGTATGTCTCCGGTTGGATCACTCCGCTTGATCTGCTCAACCGCTTCCACAGCCATATCCACATAGGTGGTATCCTCAACTTGGCTGGATGCAGAATCCTCCGAAGCGTACCTCACTTCTACCGGAAACACTTTCCCGCTTACCTCTATAACAGGGGCATTATCAAAGAAAGAGGAAAACTTTTCTATCTCTAAGGTGGCGGAGCTTACTATTACTTTCAGGTCACTACGAAAGGCCAATACGCGCTTGAGCAGCCCCAATAGGAAATCTATGTTCACGCTCCTTTCATGCGCCTCATCTATTATTATGGTGTCATATTGATAAAAGTGGTGATCTCCCTGGGTTTCTGCCAGCAGTATACCGTCAGTCATTATCTTTACGTAGGCATTGGGCGATGTCCTATCGCTGAATCTTATCTTGTAGCCCACCACGCCCCCCATCTGCTCGCCTAGCTCTTCGGCTATCCTATGAGCAATGGTGATGGCTGCTATTCGCCTGGGCTGTGTACATCCGATCATCCCTTCAATGCCTCGGCCCGCCTCCAGGCACATTTTCGGGATCTGCGTGCTCTTACCCGAGCCAGTCTCCCCGGATATTATCACCACCTGATTCGCCTTAATGGCACTTACAATCTCATCTTTCTTGGAGACAATGGGAAGATGTTCTGGATAGACAATTCGAGGGATGTTGGAGGCTCGCCACAGCTTCCTCAAAGCAGAGTCCTCAAGGACTTGTTTCATCCGCTTGAGTTCTTCTTCGGCAGCCTTTAGATCGCGGACTTTCTTCTTTCCATGAAGCGCCCGTTTGAGCTTGCGGCGCACCTTTTCCCTTTCCCAAAGCATGGCCTTGGGCAAGAGGGTTTCCAATTCTTTAACGCGCTCCTGTATTACTCGCCAATGTGATTTCACTGCTCAACGAAACGACTCATTCAAACTTCGCCCTGCAAATTGATTCATCTGGTCTCTTTGATATTTTCCCCGCTAGATTAGCTCTTTTCATCGGCCCAGCCCGGAACACAATCAACCCTCATCAAAGAATTCCCCACTTTGAAGGTTTTGTCAATCTTGCCCTCAAAGCATATAAGGTGAGGCACAAACACATATCTATCGGAAAATGTGTACCGCTCACTCATATTAATAGATCGAAAGCATCCCAATTAATAACAGGTTATTGAGTTTACATCCTTCAATGCCATGTTGCCTACCTTGTTCGGGCATATCTGTGCCCTAGGGACAGCTTTAGGAAAACTGTTTCTAGAAGGCTCGGAGAGTATCTGGAGCTGGATTAGTCCTCCCATGGCGCTCTACTACAAATCCCGCAATAAATGGGCGCTAAAAGCACAGGGTTGTTGTCTTCCTCTTGCCCGCTGCGGCTCACAAAATTGAGAGTTAAGGCCTTGTAGTTCAAAATAGAGATCTTCCTGGGTGGGAAAATGTAAGATGCAAATTCGTTAGTTAGTGCCTATTTGCAAAGCCAGACCTTCTCCCCGCGTAGGATGATGGTCCTGTGTGTAGGATAGAAAGGCAGAATCCGCTCCCATCGTGGGCCATTTCGTCGTCTAGTCTCCAAATAAAACCATACTTAGGTTGTCAACCCCAGTTCGGGGCTTTCACCAAATACCACACAGATTATGACTTAGAAGATATGTCAAAACATTTTATGAATCGGGTGCTCTTGGTCCCCAGCCTGAGAGCGATCCTTTTCCATAAGATAGTATCTATTGTATATATCAGATGCTGCCTGGGCCCAGGCGATGTGTTTTATATGACGGAGGGGACCAACAAATAAGAAATCAAGTCCAAAAGCAGTACAATATCCTAGGGTAGAAGCCAGTACACTAAGGAAGGTCTCTTCTTCTCTTGCTTTAAGAGTTTTCCACATGTGTAGCCCGTTGCAAGGGGCGCCACCAACAGGTAGACCTGTCTTCTTGCGCAACTCCTGGGCAATCTTACATGAAATTTTGACAGAAACTTCATCTAAGAATCCTATGTCCAAAAGCACCTTGTGTTCAAGCTCCTGAGGTAGTCTATCTCTAATACTGTTTATGGTTCCAAGAGCAGATTCAACCCCATAGTCTGAGGCGTCAATTGCACTTACCACCACTGCTGCAGGGTGAATGTTTTGAATCATTTTGAACTCCTCCTCGGAGGAGTCAGCACCAATTGAATTGTATACTGCCCTGTCCAAAGCTGATAGCCTTGACGCAATTTCTAGGCCATACATTCGGACATCTTCGTCGCTACTATCAATAACAAACGGTACTTCAAATTCATTGATTACGAAGTCAAGTTCTTTCGAAATAGCCTCTTCTGTGTCTGCAACGACATCCAATAACAATGAAACAGCGACTTCCCCTGCTGATCTAATGCTTGCCTCAATCTGCCCCCGTGCTTTTTCAACATCAAAATCACCTTTATCTGGATCCAACAATAGATCCTGCCCCTCAAAAAATATCGTACCCAAAATTGCCGTTGGATGTAGGCCAATTGGACCGCCTATGCAGTATGGCCCTATCGTAAGGCTGACGCATTTGCTCATCCGACTGCCCTCCCTAAAAGGGGAACCACTGTTTGAATAGCGCCACTGCTTCTCCGGCATTCTCTGCATACCCATCTGCTCCAATTATTTTCTCTGCCTTCTCAGAATCAACGGCAGCCCCACCTACGGCTACTTTCACCTTACTCCTAAGGCCATTCTTTTCCAGCTCTGCTGTGACCTTTTGTGCCTGCTTTACCCCGGCGCTTGTCATTATTGATAAGCCTATAAAATCAGCACCTTTCTCAGCAGCCTCCAGAAACTTCTCTTTGGGGACTGATTTGCCTAAATCCTCAACCTCGAAACCTTGAGCTTGGAGCATTATTCGAACAATGTTTTTCCCGTTGTCTTGTGTGTTTCCCTTTACTAATCCTATTGCACCTTTGGCTCTCGTGCTGGGCTTTTCGCCAACAATTAACGGCTCTACTTTTGACATAGCAGCATTGAAGATTTGAGAGGCCTTGAGCATATCATATACGAAGTATTCCTTTTTTTCGTAATACTCACCTACCTTCTCCATTCCAGCGCAAAGCCCCTTCAAAATTATATCCTCAGGGTCAAGTCCCTCCTCTATTGCCTGGCTAGTTAACCTGACAGTGTCATTTTCATCCAATTTGGACAAAGCCTGTGCTATCTTATCTAATAACATGTTGACCCCTCCTTCAATTAGTTGAGTGGATAGGTAGTGCGTTCCGCAACCTCCACCATTGCGTGAAAGTTTTCATCAGGTACGTCGTACCCCGTGTCACACCCAGCAGCTAGCACAAAGCCGCCTCCCGACGCAGCATCTCTAATGCACTCCTCACACGCATTACGTACGTCTTCCACTGACCCATACAAAAGCACATCTACTGGTTGAACGTTACCAATCAAACAGATTTCTTTGCCTATATCTTTCTTGCATGTCTCTAGACTGGGCTCTACATCTCCATGGAAAGCAAGAGCGCCAGATCTAGGAAACATACCCCATATAGGTTGGGTGTAGGTGCACACGTGGATTATGGGAACTCTAGCTTTCGATTTAATGTGTTCCATAATAGTAGTTTCATATGGTAATGCCCATGTCCGGTACATTTCCGGTGATATCACATCGACGCTACAAAGCGGCTCCAGCATGTTGAGGGCTAATGCCCCATGATCCATCAGAATATCAGCGTACCTGATTATCTCCCTAGTTACTTTCTCCATAAGGGCCCTAAAGTACTCTTCATTTTGCTCTATATCCTCCAGTCCTTTCGCAAGCCCCCTCAGCTCCATGGAGGTGGTAAATGGGCCACTGATGCAAACTCCGACTACAGCCGTGTTCCCGTATTCACGACTCAAAATTTCGACTTCTTTTGCCACGGCTCCGACACGGCGCCCGTTGATGTTTATCTCGCCCAACTTATCCAACGAGGGATCGTCTTCCAGAAGGCGCCTGTGGACCACCGGGATCTCTTCCCCCAAATATTCAAGTTCACATCCTAGGGCCTCCGCTTCAACGTTGAGCCCAGTCCCTGCCACAAGGGCATCTCCGCCATATTTTTTAAATGCTGCAATTTTAGCTTGTGCCATCATATCAGGATCTTTGAGAACTTCCTCCGTTGCTAGTTCACCAACCTCTTTGAGGGCCCTAATCATCATCACCGGTATGACTGGTACCCTATCTGGTTCTTTTAGTTGAATCGCAGTTGCTACCCTTTCCAACGAACTCATTCTTTTCATAATTTCCCGCCTCCTTTCAGTGGTTCTGTTACGTTACTGTACTGTTTTTCTGAAAATTTTTTTGCTCTTTAGATGGCCTCCTTTCTTGTTTATTCCTGTTCGCTGGCTCACAATTTCTCCCGATGTAAGAAAAGAGGCCTTTAATAAAGTTGCGCTCCTGAGCAACAGAGCCGCAACTTGCCCACATTTGGGAAAACATCGCAACTAAGAACGGTACCAAATAACACAAGAAGATTTGCATCCAGTTATACCAGGAGACATTCCACTGAACGATGGATTTCCCTTGGTTGATCGCTGTCAAAACAGTCCCAACAACTATCGATGTTTTAAGAGAGGCCTTGAAAACGAAAGACATTTTATCGAATTACCGCTGTCCTTTCCTAGGTTAGATTCTTTTCTCGAACTACAATATTGCCCCAAACGGGGAAGGAAGAACATCCCATTCCTTAAGGACCTCACAGGCAGTACAATTCTTTCTGTTCGGTTTCTTCCGGCACCCTGCGCATTCATTCACGAGCTTCATAGCATCTTCAATTTCCTTCTTAAGTTGCATATATTCCTCCGCTTTTCGCTGAGCAAGTTGGTGTTGCTTTTTTAGCTTCTCAAGCACTAGTTTGTATGCCTCATCCCCGGTTTTTTGTTGTTTTCGAATATCATACAGACTCTTAATCTCTTTGAGTGACATCCCCAATTCTTTGAGCTTTCTAATAAACTTCACTTTATCCACCACTTCAGGTTCAAACAGGTAGAACCCCCCATCGCTTCTATCAATATGTTCTATGAGCCCCTCTTCCAAATAAAATCTTACAGTTCGGACCGTGGTTCCGGCCTGGCGCGCTACCTCGCCAATTTTTAATAACTGCTTCACAGTTCTCATTCGCATCCTCCCGAATGAATACATACTATACAGTTACGTTACTGTCAAGTAATTTATTCCCTTTTACTTTCAATTCATCTGATTAGATTTGAAAAAAGGTGCTTTTTGGGTGTACTGAGTCTCTGCCAGCAGTATACCGTCAGTCATTATCTTTACGTAGGCATTGGGAGATGTCCTATCGCTGAATCTTATCTTGTAGCCCACCGCTCCCCCCATTTGCTCGCCTAGCTCTTCCGCGATCCTGTGAGCAATGGTGATGGTCGCTATTCTCCTGGGCTGGGTACACCCGATCATCCCGTCAATGCCCCGCCCAGCCTCCAGGCACATTTTCGGGATCTGCGTGCTCTTGCCCGAGCCAGTCTCCCCGGATATTAT
>JALVSJ010000301.1 GCA_027024445.1 Desulfobacterales bacterium | reverse complement strand
GAGCCATGAACGCCCATTTTATCGATCTCTGCTCCGAGCGATACCCCGGGGAAATCCTTCTCTACAATAAATCCCGTGAAATGCTCACCGTCGACCTTGGCATAGAGGGTGAAGACCGTAGCCCACCCCGCATTAGTTATAAACATCTTCTCGCCGTTCAAGATATAGTACTTGCCATCCTCAGACAGCACGGCCTTGGTTTTCGCATTCAAGGCATCTGTACCAGCCCCCGGCTCCGTGAGGCAGTATGCGGCACACCATTCCCCCGAAGCAAGCTTGGGAAGATATTTCTGCTTTTGCTCCTCACTTCCAAAAAAGACAATGGGTAACGTGCCGATACCTGTGTGAGCACCATACACAACGGTGAAGGAACCTGCGGTTCCCAGTGCTTCCCCCACCACCGTGGTGCTTACCTTATCCAGGCCCAGGCCACCGTATTCCTCCGGAACATCGGTACCTAAAAGACCCAATTCCCCAGCTTTGGCCAACAGGCTAAGGACTAATTCGTGGTCCTTTTCTTCGAGCTTATCAATATTTGGCATTATCTCCTTTTCCACAAAATCCTTTGCCGTCTGATAGATCATCTTGTGCTCATCAGTAAAATCCTCCGGTGTAAAGATATCAGCCGGAGCAACGTCCGTGATCAAGAACTCGCCACCTGCAAAGATCCTTTTCTCTCCCATTGTCTCCTCTCCTTTTCTTGAAAGTTATACATATGCCCGTATGAGCAATCTATATGTTTTATGCTTCTTGAGCCAACCTGGGTGACCGACATCTGGGTGTTTTACCACTACCTCCATTCGCAATTAGTATACAGTGCTTATAATGTCATTTCTCGCACGTGGTCAGTCACTCTGGTATTAAAGGTTTTCCTCTAATAATCCTCAACTTCAAATATTGCTGCCGCCCCCATGCCAAAGCCTATACACATGGATACCAGGCCCCAACGCAGGTTCCGCTCATGCATTTCATAGATCAGTTGCGTGGTCAATTTGGCGCCTGTGCAGCCCAACGGATGGCCCAGAGCGATAGCACCTCCATTGACATTTGTTATCTCTTCGTTGATACCAAGTTCCCTTATGCAATATATTGCCTGGGCAGCAAATGCCTCATTGAGTTCAATGAGCTGGATTTGGTCCAGGGTCATTCCCGCTATCTTGAGTACCTTTGGAATGGCAACAGCGGGCCCCACCCCCATATACTCGGGAGGGCAGCCCTCAACAGCATGCCAGCGGAATGTGGCCATCGGTTTGAGACCTAATTCTTTTGCTTTTTCCTTGCTCATAAGCACGACACCTGCCGCGCCATCACTTGTCTGTGACGAATTTCCGGCCGTGACCGTACCGTTTGGTTTAAAGGCCGGCCTTAGATGGGAAATGCTCTCTTTGGTCGTACCGGGTCTCACACCCTCGTCTGTGTCAAAAGTGATTTCGTCGAAACCAAAATGGCCATTGGGAAGCTGTTTCTGGACCTTTACCTTCAAGGGGACGATCTGGCTCTTGAATTTTCCTGCCTTGATTGCGGCCTCGGCCTTCTGCTGACTTCTTGCGCCAAATTCATCCTGCTCATCACGAGTTATACCGAACTTCTCGGCCACGTTTTCTGCAGTGAGCCCCATACCGGTGTATGCACCGGGTCTGGTATCAACAAGAGCAGGATTCGGATACATCATGTTTCCTCCCATGGGGATCTGGCTCATGCTTTCAACTCCACCTGCTATAACAACATCTGAATACCCGCACATGATCTTTTCTGCCCCTATTGCTATTGCCTGCAATCCCGAGGAACAGAACCTATTTACAGTCATGCCGGGAATCCGGTCTGGCCATCCCATGGACATTACAAGAACTCGCCCAAGGTTAAGCCCTTGAGTAGCCTCAGGAAACGTACAGCCAATAATCACATCATCAATAAGATTGGGATCCAGGTCCCCTGCCCGCTTGAGCAAGTCCCCCAGGACGGCACATCCCATAGCCTCGGGGCGCACATGCCTCAGTGTGCCCCTGGGTGCTTTACCCACGGCAGTCCGGCATGCTGCAACTATCACGGCTTCTCTCATGGCTTTGTCCTCCATATTGAGTTAGTGAAATGGTTAAATTCACGACTGGTTGCGTGTCCTATTCTCTTTGTGAAATACCTGAGCCATACCACCCAGTAGTTTTTTCTAATTCCGAAGCGGCTTACCTGTTTTGAGCATATGCTGGATCCTGGCCTGGGTCTTGGGATGTCCGCAAAGGCTGAGAAAGGCCTCCCTCTCCAGGTCCAGCAAGTACTGCTCGCTCACTTTGGTATCAGACTGTACCCTGCCACCGCAAAGGACATAGCCGACCTTTTCTGATACCGTGACGTCATGCTCAGTAATATATCCTGAGGTATGCATGGTCCACAGTGCCAGCTTTATCATGGCAAAGGTATTCTCACCAGCGACCCTGATATCTTCCCTGGGTTCGGGTGGCATGTAGCCTTCCATATTCATGGCAAGTACTGTCTTTTTTGCGTCTTCGATGAGGTAGTCCCTATTGACAGTCATCTTGTCCGTAGGTCGCAAGTATCCTAGCTTCACAGCCTCAGGGCCTGATGTAGAAACCTTCGCCATTGCAATCGTCTCGAAGGCCCTGGCAACAAAGGGCATGAGCTCTATCTGCCTTGGATAAATACCACCCTTCTGCACCTCGAAGAGGTGTTCGGTGTTGCGAAGGTACAGTTCCTTGGTACCACCTCCAGCAGGGATCAACCCCACGCCTACTTCCACAAGGCCCATATAGGTTTCAGCAGCATATCGCACTCGGTCTGCGGCAAGGCACACCTCACAACCGCCACCAAGAGCCATACCTGCGGGCGCTGCCACAACTGGTTTATCAAGATACTTCAATTTCATAAGTGCGTCCTGGAATGTCTTGACCATCCACTCCAGATCATCCCATTCCTCTTCCTGGGCCGTGAAAAGAACGAGTGGAAGATTGGCGCCCACGGAGAAATTGTCCGCATGGTTCGCAATAACAAGCCCATCGAATCTTTCACTGACAATATCCGCGCCCTTGAGAATCATGTTGACAATATCTTCTCCCATGGCATTCATCTTGGTATGAAATTCAAGACAAGCAACACCATCGCCAAGGTCGATGATAGACGCTCCAGGATTGGAAGCAACCACCATGTTTCTTTCCTTGAGAGACGGCAGAAGTATAACACCGGGTTTGATAGGGACTTCCTTATAGTCCTTGCTGTTTAGGTCATAGTAGAGTAGCTTTCCAGCCTCTCGCTTGTAAAAGGACTCCTTCCCCTGGTCTAGCATCTCTTCTACCCAGCCGGGTATCTGGTAACCCGCCTCTTTCATCTTCCCCACTGATTTGCGGACCCCTATAATATCCCATATCTCAAAAGGCCCGTACTTTCTCGCAAATCCCCACTTCATAGCGTTGTCAATATTGACAATATCATCTGCTATCTCAGGTATCCGGTTTGCGGAGTAAATAAGTGTCTCGCTCATTGTCTTGAAGGTAAACTGTCCGCCTATATCTTTTGCATAATACAGGGACTTGATCTTTTCAGCCGTACCAGAGATATTCCTTGCTGCTTCGAGCGAAGGAATCGATACCTTTTCCTGGGGCTTGTATTGCAAGGTATTGTAGTCAAGGGAAAGAATAACCCTCTTTCCCTCACTATCCTTTGTCTTCTTGTAGAAGCCCTGACCCGTTTTCTCCCCAAGCATATTGTTCTCAAGCATTTTCTTTATGAATTCGGGTACCTGAAAGACCTCCCTTCTCTCATCGTTGGGTGCCCCTTCGTAGACATTGGCAGCAACATGTACCATGGTGTCCAGGCCCACCAGATCTCCTGTCCTGAACGAAGCACTCTTGGGGTTGCCTATGACCGGGCCCGTAAGCTTGTCCACCGCCTCTATGGTTAGCCCCATTTCCATCATGGTCCGGATCACATTGAACATGCTGAAGATCCCTATTCTGTTGGCAATGAAATTTGGGGTATCTTTGGCATATACAATGCCTTTGCCAAGAACACGATCACAAACCTCTGCGAGGACTTCCATAACCTCCGGAGCGGTGTCTGGTCCTGGCACCAGTTCCAGAAGCTTCATGTATCTGGGAGGATTAAAGAAATGGGTTATGGCAAAATGTTTCCTGAAATTCTCTGATCTGCCCTCACACATGGCACGCGCTGAAATACCCGATGTATTGGAACTCACAATGGTCCCGGGAATAAGCACAGATTCGATTTTTTTAAAAACATTTTGCTTGATATCCAGCCGCTCCACCACAACCTCAATGATCCAATCCACCTCTTTGAGCCAATCGAGATTGTCCTCGAGATTACCAATCTTTATGCGCTTTGCGTATTCAGGGAGATAGAATGAGGCCGGCTTGGACTTCAGGGCCCTTTCCAGTCCACTCTTTGCAAATTTATTGCGGAACTCAGGGCTGTCTTCACTCAACCCCTTCTTCTTATCTTCCTCAGTTAACTGAGGAGGCACAATGTCAAGAAGGATTGTTTCTATCCTGGTGTTTGCCAGGTGGGCTGCAATGGTTGCCCCCATCACCCCTGCGCCTATGACCCCCGCCTTCTTTATCCTGTGTTCCATGTGCGACCTCCTCCGTTATCTCAAGTTATTACCCGGGAGCATATGGATCACCCCACGGGCCCCAGGGAAAATCTTACTTCTGTGTTTTGTGGCTGAGTAAAATGAATGAGCTTTCATTCATTATTGCCAACTTTAGCATACCTCAATTTTCAAGTCAATTCTTTTTATCATGTCAGAGGAAAAAGCAAAAGGCACATTTCCAAAATGAGAGGCGCTACATTCACATCGGGTTGGCCGCCACACAGACCACGGCCCAGGGGCCTTAGAGC
>JALVSJ010000300.1 GCA_027024445.1 Desulfobacterales bacterium | reverse complement strand
GCTGTATCCTGTTAACGATCGTGGCAATGGTTTGACATCCCTTGTCAGTCAGGGAATCGAGGGCAAGGTCAATGCCGTGCAAAACCTCAGAGTTTGATTTACCGTGGGCATTAGCCACCAAAAGGACAGGTGAAGAGAGGTTATTGGCAATTTCGGCGTTTATGTCCAGTTCGAATGCCGCGGTAGAAGTGCTGAAATCCGTTCCTTCACATAGGACGAAGTCGAACTGGTCGGTCAGGTTCCTGAATCTTTCAATAACCCTTTCGATAATTTCCATCTCCGCACCTCGGCTTATGAGTTCGCTTACTTCGTTGGTGGTGAGGGCGTACATGTGCTCGTAAGGGGTCCGTAACTGAAAATGCGAGGAGATCAGGTCAATATCATTGTCAGGTTTCCTGGTGATAATGGGCCTGAAAAAAGCCACCTTTTGCACCTTCCTGAGCAGGAGTTCCATTACTCCAAGGGCTATTGCTGACTTCCCGCTCCTAGCTTCTGTAGCCGTGATATATAAGCTCTCAGCCATTATTCAACCCTCTGACGTAATCATAGGTGTCCAAAATCGACGTGGGTTCAAGAAGTCCCCTTAATAATCTAAGCAGGTTATGGGCTCAGAATCATGATTTATAAATTTAGGTTTCCTAGTTGAGTTTATCTTAGCAGGAAAACGGCATATTCCTTTCCTGTCTGACGCCAGGCAGGCGCTACGCTCGCTGCGCCATCCATGGCTCCGCTTACTGCGGATCAAGCACTCAGTTGCTAAACCGTAGCAGAGTCATTTCGAGGAGCCTTGGCGACGAGAAATCTTTAGATTTCTCCCTACGGTCGAAATGACATGGAAGGAATCAGGCTTCAACTAAGAACTGAGTGCCCGATGACGCCGCTCTGGGAACATCCCCTGCCTGACTGCACGCGGCAGGCAGGGCAGACAAGCGTTCCCCTGCCTGCTCTCAAAAGCCGATTTTAGACACGTTCGTAACGTAATAACAAGTTAATCTTCGGCCTTTTCTTTCTATAGGGACATCGGTCCTATGTCACCTGTTCTTAGAAAAAATAATCATTCCAGGCCAAAATGGGTACACTGCTGGGCGAAAAAATATGATAAAGTTACTATCCATGAGCGTCAGAATGGGTATTCGTTCCCCATTCATGGCGGATCGGAAAAGAATGTAAAGTTTCTTGGGAGGGCAAGGGAAAATGTTTTTCAGGCGAGTGCCCGAAGGGAAGGCCGAGGCAAGCATAGCAAAAAACAGGCGTGTGCACTTGGCCAACGAGCGGACTTTCCTGGCATGGATCAGGACAGCAATCGGAATCATGGCTTTTGGTTTTGTCATAGAGAAATTCGGTGTCACTCCTCTTTCCAACACCACCACTCCATTTCAATGCGATTGTGTGAAGTATGCTGGCCTATTCCTGGTCCTACTGGGAGCAGTAGTGGCGCTGCTGGCTACTTACAGGTTCCTGAAGCTGCAAAGAGACATAATGGAGGACGTATTTAGGCCCTCTTTTGCGCCTGATGTAATGATAGCCATCCTCCTGGGCTGTATAGGCCTTTTGCTGGTTGTTTACCTTGTGGCTGTGGGGTGACTATTCTCTTCTATTTATCTAAGTCGATTGCTTCTTTTACGGCGTCTTCCTTTGAGGCGATGTCCGCAAGCATTTGCAGGAATATAATGGCAGCCGCTGGTGATCCACCCCCGTGTATGCCTCCTAGAAGATGAGAGCTGGTTGCCCAGAATTCAATAAATTTGATTATTTTTAGCCTCTGCTCAGTGGTGAAGTTTGGGCTGGCCTGAAGATATTTATCCACCAGAGTGCCGATTTCTGGATTCTTGAGATCAAACTCCGATGGGGCTGTTACCGGTATGCCGCCGGCGATCTCCGCTAGGTTCATGAGCACCTTACCAAAACCTTCCACGCCTATCACCTTCCCAGCATTGGCTATGAGCATATTTGGCTGTCGAACGCCATAATCATCAAAACCCTTTGTGGCAGCGCCAATGGCAATACCGTAAGCGCCTTCACTTACACCCACCATCTCGCCCAGCTTCTGTCGCAGCGCAGCCACCTTCTCCAGGCCGTTTGCTTTTAACATCAGGCTGGCAGCCCCAATCATTGAGTCGATAAACCCTGCCTTGCATGCGGCCCCTGCGCACCTATGGGAAATGGCAAAGTTGGTAAGCACGTGTCGGTTAGCCTTGAGGTCCTCGAACACGAAAACTCTCTGCCAGGGGATAAATACATTATCAAATATCACAGTACACGTAAGCCTGTCTCCGTATTTAAAGTTGCCTGTTTCAAACTTGCCGCCCTCTCTGAACATGGCCTGGTAGCCGGTGCTTTGCAATACATACTTGATCCCTTCGTCTTCCGGGGTCACAGCAAACGCTATAGCAAATTCCTCTTCCCCCTCCTTAAAGGTCTGGGTGGGGAGTACGAAGTTTATGTCTGCCGCAAATGCTCCGCTTTGGTGAATCTTTGCGCCGCTCACTACGATTCCATCATCTCTTTTTTCCACCACATGTACATACATGTCTCTTGCATCTTTTGGCCTCTTGGAGCGGTCGCCCTTTGTGTCTGTCAGCGCACCGGTACAGGCGTAATCTTTCAATTGGATTTCCTTAAGGAATGAAAGGAACCTTTGATGATAATCTGTCCCCAGCCTCTCATCCATTTCTTTTGTGGCGGGATATATGGAACAGATGGCGTCGGCACCTGGACACCTGTAATGGCATGTCCCTGTTCTCATACTTAACTCTCGTTGGTAATCAAGGCGTGCAATAAGATCCTCAGGTGTTTTGTTTATGTAATTGAGCCTATTGACCTTGTCTCCCACTAATTCCGAAAATGGGGAATATTCTTCCTTTTTCAATGCGAGGTCATAGGTGAATGCAATGGCATTTATGGCAGGGCGGACATTCGGGTGTTCCACAAAGTTCTCAATATTTTCTCCCCTCACATAGATCTCCCTTTTATATCCAGCAAGCCTTTGAATATAATCTTCGCCTTTTATAACCATTTTGCCTTCTCCTTCTAGTCTACAATTAATTTAGTTACCAGAATACCCTTCAAAAATCGTAACAAAATGTTCTCACTTGCAAGGGACTTTAGGAAAATCTGGTAGCCAAGTCAAACAAAACCCGAACATTAGGATTTTTGTGGAAGAGATTTAATTCTGGTGATAGTATAGCCAGGCTAGCTGAGAGTTTATAAGGAGTTTGCTGAACATGCCAAGTAGAGACCGGAAGAAAGGACTGCCAAGAGATACCGTTAGCATTCTTCGCCAAATAAAGCAGATTCTAAGGATTATTTATTCAAAAGAGATTGCCGAGAGGGTTTTTCCCGACCTGAAAAATAGAATGGATGTATATGCTAGGGCAGAGGGCATAAAAGCCAAGAGGAAAAAATTTGGGCTAAGGCCCATAATAAGTGAAAAGGATTCAATACTCATAACCTATGCGGACACTATATATGAGGAGAATGAAAGGCCTCTCAAGACCCTTCACAAATTCCTGATCAGATATGTAAAGGACACCATAACAGGTGTTCATATCCTTCCTTTTTTCCCAAGCAGCTCTGACGGAGGATTCTCAGTCATCAACTACAAGAAAGTAGATCGCAGGCTAGGGGATTGGTCAGACATACGGCGAATCTCCCAGGACTACCATCTGATGGTAGACTTAGTTTTGAATCATGTATCAAGTAAATCAAAATGGTTTCAGCGCTTCCTTGCAGGTGATAAGCGTTATAGGGACTATTTCATATGGTACGACAGCCCTGTGGAAATGCCCGAGGTGTTCAGACCAAGGGAGACCCCTTTATTTACAAGATTTGATACGGCTATGGGAGTTAAATATGTATGGACAACCTTCAGTGCGGATCAAATTGACCTGAATTATAAGAATCCCGAAGTCTTGATGAGGATAATCGACGTTTTGCTTTTTTATCTTTCACAGGGAGCAGTGATCATCAGGCTTGATGCCATAGGCTATGTCTGGAAGGAACCCCATACCAGTTGCGTGAACCTTTCCAAGACTCATCAGATCGTAAAACTCTTCAGGAGAATTCTCCAGTACGTGGCACCTTATGCCATGCTCTTGACCGAGGCCAATTTCCCTTACAAGGAGAATGTCTCGTATTTTGGTGAGGGTGATGAGGCACACATGGTTTATCAGTTTTCTTTGCCTCCCCTGGTACTGGATGCCTTTGCGAGGAAGGATACGTCCCATATACAGAACCTTGCGAGAAGGACAAGGGATGACCTCCTGTTTTTTGATTTCCTCGCATCGCATGATGGCATAGGCCTGCCCGGGGCAAGGGGAATATTAACCGAGGAGCAGATAGAGAACCTGGTGGATCGTACAATAAAGCACGGTGGCTTTGTTTCTTATATGATGGTCGAGGGGAAGAAGCAACCTTATGAATTGAATATTACGTATTTCGATGCCATAAATGATCCTAATGATCCAAATGATAATCTTCAGGTAGAAAGGTTTATGGCCTCCCAGGCGATTATGTTACTCCTTAGGGGCGTGCCAGGAATTTACATACATAGTTTACTGGGGTCACGGAATTACCGAGAAGGCGTTGAAAAAACCGGCATCAAGCGAATGATCAACAGACAGAAACTGAGACTTAAGGAGGTGGAAAGCTCCCTGAGGGACAATCGCTCTCTTCGCCGTAGGGTGCTGGAAAGCTACCTCAGGCTTCTTGATTCAAGAAAGCGGATAAGATCACTGCATCCGGGGAGCAGACGGAAAATTGTTGATTTAGACAGGAGATTGGTATCTATTGAGAGGAGTTATGGAAGGGAAAAGATACTGGGCATCGTAAATGTCAGCGACGAACCTATTGCGCTACCTGAGCAAGAACTGAGG
>JALVSJ010000299.1 GCA_027024445.1 Desulfobacterales bacterium | reverse complement strand
GGGGGGATGGCCGGGGAAGATCCCGTAGCAATGACCCAATACTTTGCAGAAAAGGTCTTGCCATTCAATTCGACCCCGTGCTTTCCCACAAATACCGGGTTCCCAAACTCCACTTTTGCCCCCAGAGAACAAAAGCGCTCCTCAGAGTCATGTTTCTGAATAGCCGCGATAACTTCTTGGATCCTGTGGGCTATTTGTTTGTAATCAACGGGCGGTGGGCTGAGCTCTGGGAGGCCGAACTTACTGCCTGATTTCATGAGATGATAGACCTGGGCGGATCTGATGAGGGTCTTGCTGGGGACGCATCCGTAATGGAGGCAGTCTCCCCCCAAAGCATTTTCTTTTTCCACCAGCAAGACCTTTGCTCCGAGTTGGGCTGCACCGGCTGCGACCGTGAGCCCTGCCGCCCCACCTCCCAAAATACCGATGTCATAATCATAACTTGTCATCTGCTTACTCTTCTCCATACCTTGTGGGCCTACAGGTGATTGACCCTAAAGGTTCCTGCCCCGGCTTTCCGTGAGCAGTGTCTCAGAGTCCGAAACCGGGATTAGAAAGAAAAAACCACAGGGAGCTTATCAGGGATAACCAAAATTAAACAGTAAATTCAGTTATCCAGAAATCATGCAGATTGCAGAAACTTGTGGCATAGAACCTCTTTTTCTTTCCCTTGGGAATGTCATAGGTGGAGACAGGCTTTTTGTCTTCCGGAGTAAATGTCTTTGCACCCAGGACCTCACCATCTTCAGTCACGAGAGTGTGCCGCACGATATAGTGTTTCCTGCTCATGGGATGTAAGGTAATGATAGTGACCTTGCACCCTTCGACTTTCACTCTCGGCGCGTGGCTGCCAACCTTCTTGGCCCACTTGCCGGGATACTTTCTTGTGTAAAATACTCCGGGCGGGTAGCACAGGGATGTGCTCCGAGCATTGGCTAGCCCAGGGAAGGCCAGTGAAACTGCGGCCAATGAAGAAGCCTTAATAAATCCTCTCCTGTCCATCATTGATACCTCCTGGTCAAGGTTAAATGATTTCCTCCCACGACTACACTACTATGTCGCTTTTTGACCCTACAGCTTACGAATGGATGGGAATGAGTTCAGATGACAATACCTCTCTTTTTGTTATCCATATGGAATCCAAAAAATCCTTGGTGTGGAAGAAGGAAGGGTATACATGAAAGATATGCGTCAGCGGACGCCTCGCCCCATGCTGGAATATTTTTGATTGATAACTCATAGAGCAGTGTTCTGCATTTCGCAACCCACATGTGCCCTGCTATGAGATAAGGGGAAGCGAAAATACTATGTGTAGTGGGTCTTGTGAGTTCTGCGCAGTGTATATAAACAGAGACCTGAAGAAAAAGAAGATCCTGGATAAACCCCCAAGCACTTCCAAGACCCCGTAAGCAGGTGGCGTTAAGTCATCATGTTTAATCTTCAAGTGGCCTAAGGCAGTCCTGAGGGAACCTGTGGGTGCCTTTCTCGTCCAGGGAAACCT
>JALVSJ010000298.1 GCA_027024445.1 Desulfobacterales bacterium | reverse complement strand
GAAAAGGGGTGATCTGGAGGTTTCTACTTACCAGGTACAGGCCTTTGAAGAAGAGGAAAAGGTAAGATAAGGAATGGAACCTAGTGAACCTGAAACGTGCACTCCTGTGGACCATCATCGGGACGGGAATATCTTCTATCTCCACAGAGCTTATTGTCGTCAGAGAGTACCTTGCCCAATTTCACGGCAATGAAATCACCATCTCAGTAGTATTCTTCGTGTGGCTTCTTATTACCGGTCTGGGGAGCCTCCTGGCAAGAGCTTCTCGGCGCACGTCTTTAAACGTCTACACTTTCATTCTTCTTATTTTCGCGCTCTGGCCCCTGGCTCAATTGGCGCTTATCAGATACACTAGAGACATCTTTTTCCTGCACGGCGTCTCGCCCGGGTTTTATGGAATCATTGTCTATGTTACAGCGCTGAGTGCTCCCTATTGTCTGGCCACAGGGTTTGTACTGCCGTACTCTCAGAAGGTCATAAATGCTGCAGGATTCACTTTTGACAGCGGTCAGCTCTACCAAACAGACAATGTGGGGGATATTCTGGGAGGGGCTTTTTTTAGCTTCGTTCTTGTCTACTGGCTCACACCTTTCAAGATTGTTCTCATCTGCTCACTGGGCCTATTGGGGTCATTGATTTACATCTTTTCCTTAACAAGAAAACGTCTGGTGATGGCAGTTTCATGTTCTCTCATTGGGATATTCGCAGTCCTTTGTTGGAATGGCTCATTGGAAGTTAGGACACTCAGAGGCCAGTTCGGAAACATAGTAAGATATATAGAATCTCCTTACGGAAGGATTGTCATCACTGAAGAAGGGGGGCAACACACCTTTTGGGAGTCAGGCACACCGTTGTATTCGGATGCTGATGTCATACGTGCCGAGGAAAAGGTCCATTATGCCCTGTGTCAGAGAGAAAAGGTGGGCAACGTGCTACTGATATCAGGGGGTCTCGGGGAGACGCTGAGGGAACTGGCCAAGTATGGTCCAAAAAGGGTGGATTACGTGGAGCTGGATCCCAGGCTCACGGAAGTGGCCTCTGAGATGGGTGTGATCCGGCATAAGCCATGGCTTCAAATCGCAAACACAGATGGCAGGCTTTTTCTCAAACAAACGAGGCTAAGATATGAGTTCATTATTGTAGATCTTCCGGATCCTGACACCTTTCAAATAAATCGTTTTTTTACAAAGGAATTTTTTGCATTGGCAAAAGCCAAACTGAATCCCGGCGGGGTATTGTCTGTGAATATGCAATACTCCCAGAATTTCATCGGCAAAATCAGAAAGCAGAAACTCCAGGCCTTATATGCTACGGCTAAGGCTATTTTTGCCAGTGTGCTTATTATCCCGGGAGGAGAGGCGTTTTTCCTGTGCAGTGATAACAAGCTATCTTCCGACGTACCGAGGCTGCTGGACAGACGTAAAGTGCAAACGTCTTATGTGGAAGGATTTTATTACGGAAACGTGACGCACGAAAGAATTGCGCAGATTAATCGAATTGCCAGGGGTGGA
>JALVSJ010000297.1 GCA_027024445.1 Desulfobacterales bacterium | reverse complement strand
GAAAAATTACGTTTGAAACCCAAATCGGTGTGGGAACGACGTTCATAGTATCCATACCTTCAGTGTAGGAACTAGCCCTGGCTTTGCTCTTTTTTTGTAGGTATTTGGATAGGTATCTGATGTTATAAATGGGCGCTTCGAGGCCTACCATGGTCAATAACCGCGGCACAGACTCTTCAACAAATCGGGGAAAAATCGGGTCTTTTGCGATTACTTTCTTCATAGCCTTTGGACTATGGCTTATCCTTTCGGGAAAATTTGACTATTTTCATATATCATTGGGGATTATTTCCTGCGCAATCGTATCCGTTTTTTCCTCCGATCTTTTATTTCCAGATGGCTTACCCGGACATGCTCTCCAGAAGACAATCGGTTTTCTAGGATATTTGCCATGGCTAATCTATCAAATTTTCCTCGCCAACCTTCATGTACTATATTTATCGCTTCACCCGAGATTACTGGAAAAAATAAACCCTCAGATTGTACGTTTTCAAAGCAGGCTAAAAAGCGGTATGTCACTTGTGACTCTTGCCAATTCCATTACTCTTACACCGGGCACTATTACCCTTTTTGTGTCTGTGGATGGAGAGTTCAAAGTACACGCAATAGACGATGAATTAGCACGAGGACTTCCTGGAGAGATGGAAGAGCGTATTGCTAGGGCCTTCCGAGAAAACTGATGACTGATGCATGACATATTCCTGTACATAGGTTTATTTCTATGTGGCTTGATGGTCCTGTCACTTTACAGGGCAATAGTAGGGCCCACAGTGGTGGATCGCCTCATCGGGGCGAACGCCATTGGCAGCAAGACCGTGGTGATACTTGTACTAATAGGCCTGTTGTACGAAAGAATTGACATGTTTGTGGATATTGCCTTGGCTTACGCGATGTTGAACTTTATAGCTGTACTGGGAGCTTCTCGTTACTTTCAAAAGAGGAAGGGGCTTTACGAAGAGCCACCTTACAAGTAAGGGAGACTTGGAGCGATGGCACTGGAGGTAATAGTGGTGGTCTTGATGGCATGTGGTCTGGTTTTTTTCACCGGAGGAGGCATTGGAATCTTGCGATTTCCAGACTTTTACACCAGGCTGCACCCGGCGGGGAAATTGGATACCCTAGGGTCACTGCTCATGATGACAGCTGTGGCCCTGTTTAACCTCCATCAATTCACCCTTTTAAATGTACTTACCAGCATAAAGATCATGCTCATTGTAGTATTTGTTTTCCTCTCAAGTCCCACAGCGACCCATGCTATCATGGACGCTGGTGTTAGAGCAGGCTTGAAGCCGTGGGAGAAAGGCATGTCGAGGGGATAGGATATGATCTGGCAACTTGACCTTGCCATATTGACACTGGTTATTGTTTGTGCAATCGCTGCCATCACAGTGAGAGACCTTTTGGGTACGGCCATCCTGTTTGGCGCCTATAGTTTCATGATGTGTTTGCTATGGTCTATCATGGCGGCAGTGGATGTGGCTTTCACCGAGGCATCTGTGGGGGCCGGAGTGAGCACCGTTTTCTTTGTTGCCGCCGTCTTCAGGACTACGAGGAGGACAAAAGATTGAGAAAATTTGCCCTGCTGGTAGTAATTCTTAGTGGGGGACTGCTTCTGTACGCCACCAAGGATTTTCCTCCCTGGGGTGATCCTAATTCTCCGGCTGCCACCCATGTCTCGCCCAGGTACATAGAGAAAAGCCTGGAAGAAACAGGGGTGCCCAATGTGGTGACGGCAGTATTGGCCGACTATCGTGGATATGACACCATGTTCGAGACAACTGTTATCTTTTGCGCGGGGCTCGCCTGTTTTATGCTGCTCAGGAAATTTGAAGCAGCAAAGAAGGACGTGTACTACCGCCACATTCCAACAGGCATTACCATCCATATAAAAGGCGGCAAACAACTTCCAGAAAGTTCCAAGGAATTTGAAAAAATAGATGCCATCTGGACCCCTTATGATCTCATCATAAATACCATTTCCAGGTTCTTGGTTCCCTTCATCCAGCTTTTCGCCTTTTATGTAATAGCCCATGGGCACCACAGCCCAGGAGGTGGATTCCAAGGAGGTGTTATACTAGGAGCAAGCATCATTGTACTGGCCATTGCCTTTAACCTTCGGACCGCGATCAAACGGTTTGGCGAAAAGACAGATGGCATACTGAGCGCACTTGGTGTGTTCATTTATTCGGGTATTGGAGCTCTTTGCATCCTGTTGGGCGCTGAGTTTCTCAACTATAAAGCACTCGCAAAGATATTACCAGTGAGCAAGGTGATGGCCAGGTCCCACGGAATTCTGGGCGTTGAGATAGGCGTGGGCATAGCTGTCATGGCTGTCATGATTTGTATTTATAACAACGTGGCTTCAGAAGGTAAATACGATGAAGGGTTGTAGAGAGGGGAATGGTGGAATGCTGGAATGATGGAATATTGGAATGCCTGCCCGACGTCGGTGTTCAGGCGGGCCTGCCCGATGATCAGGCGGGATGGGGAGAAGGATCAAGGGATTCTGGAATTGAGGGATTGCGGATTCAGGGATTCAGATAGCAAATAATGAATATCGAATAACAAATGTCGAATTCCGAAGTCAGGGCACTAGCTTGCTCGTGGCCCACCGGCGCTTTGACAGGATGGTATATTGGTAAGGTAAGATCGCAGTGAAGCGAGTTTAGGGTCATTGAACGATGGAATTTATTTTTACCCATTTAGTGGCCAAGTACAATTTCTGGCTTTACATCGTCCTTATGATGATAGGCCTGTATGCCATGATAGCTAAGAACAATCTAATCAAGAAGCTGGTAGGCATGAACATATTTCAGACAGCTATAATCCTTTTTTATGTGTCCATAGGATCAAAGAAAGGGGGTACAATTCCCATTATACAACACGCCACAAGCCATAATATTACCCAATCGATAAATCCGGCCCATTATGTTAACCCTCTTCCTCATGTACTCATGCTAACCGCAATAGTTGTTTCTGTGTCAACTTTCGGCGTCGCCCTTGCTCTAGCCATAAGAATTTACAAGCGGTATCAGACTCTTGAGGAAGATGAAATTCTAGCCAGAATAAGAGAACTATGACTGAAAACTACCCTGCACTTCTTGTTGTCATCCCCCTGATCTTCTCCTTCATAATCTACGGGTGTAGCTGGCTGCACCGAAGATCATGCCTTCCCATAGCAATTGTTGGGTTGGCCATTTCCATGGCCGTTTCCATTGGTCTGCTCAAGCAGGTATTAGTTCAAGGGCACATCTCATATCATCTGGGAGGATGGCCTCCGCCGTGGGGTATCGCCTATGAGGTAGATCCTATCAGCGCGCTTGTCCTGGTGGCCATTGCCACTATCGCCCTCATTAACCTTATTGGCACAAACAGGGAAATCGAGGCCAGCTTTTCGGACCGCAAAGGCGCGTTCTATGCCTTGTACCTGCTTTTTATTGTGGGGCTATTGGGTATCGTTGTAACAGGCGACCTATTCAACCTTTATGTGCTGCTAGAAATTGCTTCCATTACTGGTTACTCCCTAATTGCGATGGGAGATCCTTCAAGGGCTCCCCTTTCAAGTCTCAACTATGTCTTCATGGGGACCATAGGAGCATGCTTTTACCTTCTGGGCGTAGGATACTTATATATAATGACTGGTTCTCTGAACATGGCCGATGTCAGGAGCCTGCTACCCCCCCTTTATCACAGTACTGCTATAGTGGTTGCATTCATTTTTTGTCTGGTGGGGGTGATGATAAAAATGGGATTTTTCCCCCTCCATTTCTGGTTGCCAAATGCCTACACTTATGCCCCATCACCGGCAGCAAGTCTCATTGCTCCCTTAATGACAAAGGTAATGGCATATGTCATGATTCGACTCATCTTATCAGTCTTTTCACCCGTATTCACGTTTTCTTCTGCCCTCGCAAATCGCGGTGTTGTCTTCTTGGCTTGCATTGCAATTATTATGGGAGCCCTCATGGCTCTGTCCCAACGAGAAATTCGCAGGATGCTGACTTACATAATTGTATCGGAAATTGGTTATATTGTCGGGGGGGCCTGGCTTGCAAATCGTACCGCTATGTCTGGTGCCATCCTACACATCGTTAATGATACGGTCATGACCTTCTGCATATTTCTTGCCGTAGGTGCCATATCAAAAAACATTGGCACGGTGCGGATTGATAACCTAAGCGGACTCTTCAGCAAGATGCCCTTTACAATGGCCGGATTCGTAGCAGGCGCTCTCAGCATCATAGGTGTTCCCCCCACATGCGGGTTCTTCAGCAAATGGTATCTGATCTTAGGGGCTCTCAAGGCTGGAAGCTATAGCTTCGTGGCTGCCCTCATCATAAGCAGTCTCATAAATGTAGCTTTGTTTTTTCGAATCTTTGAAAGCGCATTTTTCACTACACCCCATGTTTCTTCATCATACGGGCACACTGCTGTTGTCATTAAAGAAAGCTCTGTAAACACCATGATTCCCCTCCTCGTCACGGCAGCAGGTCTCGTGGCAATGGGTATATTCAGTGGGTTAATCATGAACCGAGTGATTCAACCGGGCCTTGCCGGGATCTTTTGATTATGGAACTTCAAACTTCCATACGCCCTCTCCTTGCCATTCTGGCCTCCCTTCTTGCGGTGCTGCTGATTATTGTAAGCCCAAAGCCTAATATTCGGGAATCCGTCAGTTTTGTAGCGGCAGCGTTAAAGTTTGCCATTATTATCTCCATGCTCCCGGCGGTCCTTTCCGGCGAACAGTTTGTCTTCACCATTATCAATGCTGTGCCCGGTGCACCCCTTCAACTCAGAGTTGATGCCTTTGGGATGCTCTTTGCCCTTGTATCTTCTTCCCTGTGGATCCTTACAACGGCATACTCCATCGGCTACATGAGGGGGCTGAAGGAGCATTCTCAGACTCGTTATTTTTGTTTTTTTGCCCTCGCGTTGTTCGCAACGATAGGGGTTGCCTTTTCAGCAAATCTCTTCACCCTATACCTGTTCTATGAAATACTGTCGCTGGCCACATATCCCTTGGTCACTCACCATCAGGATCAAGAGGCCAGAGTATCAGGGAGGAAGTACCTCACCTTCATCCTGGGAACATCCATAGGGTTAGTGCTCCCTGCCATGCTTTATGTCTACCATGTCACTGGCAGCCTTGATTTTTCTTCCCTGAACACATTGGGCCAAAGGGTTCCAAGTTCAATCATGGCTCTGCTCTTGTTCTTTTTTATATTCGGATTTGCCAAGGCGGCTGTGATGCCCTTCCACGCGTGGCTTCCCGCTGCAATGGTCGCTCCCACACCCGTGAGCGCTCTGCTTCATGCGGTGGCCGTTGTAAAAGTCGGGGTGTTCAGTATAGCAAGGGTCTTGCTTTATACCTTTGGTGTGAAAACCTTGACCCAGTTAAATTTAGGAACTCCTGTGGCCTATGTTGCCTCTTTTACTATTATTAGTGCATCCCTCATTGCCCTGTCCCAAGATGAACTCAAACGCAGACTTGCATTTTCAACCATCAGCCAGTTGTCTTACATAGTGCTGGGCTTTTCTTTGCTCTCTCCGAAAGGAATAACCGGTGCAATGATCCATATCGCCATGCACGCATTTGGCAAAATCACCTTGTTTTTCTGTGCAGGTGCCATTTTCGTCGCTACCGGCAAGAAATACATAAGCCAGATGGTAGGAATCGGGCGAAAGATGCCTGTCACCATGCTTGCGTTTTTTTTCGGTGCCCTCAGCGTCATAGGACTTCCTCCGTGTGGTGGGTTCATCAGCAAGTGGTATCTGGCGTTAGGGACACTGGAAAGCCATCAACTCGTATTTCTGATAGTACTTTTAACCAGTTCTCTGTTGAATGCTATGTATTTTTTGCCAGTAGCATATCGAGCCTTTTTTGGCCAAGAAGAAACCTCTACACAAGGCACTGCGGCCATAAGAGAAGCGCCATTTTGGTGTCTCGCCCCAATTGTAATCACTGCATTGGCCTCAGTACTTTTGTTCTTCTTCCCTGGAGTGTTCCTTCGCCTTGCACAACTTTCTTTGCCATGAGGGAGGCGGAAATGGACAAAAATACGAAAAAAGCTTTTCTGGAAAGACCAAGTATGATCAAGAAATTATGGATATTTCTCTATGCAATTTGTGGACTGACCCTGATACCTGACTTTTTCACCCGCCGAGAAGCATACTTTGGAATCGATAGTTTTTTTGGATTCTATGCCCTATTGGGTTTTATCTCCTGTGCAGGGCTCATATTGGTTTCCAAAGTATTGGGCCTGTTCTTGAAGGTGGACGAGGACTATTATGATAAATGACTTTCCTCCTGCACTTATCTTAATAGCCGGGGCCTTACTGGTTCCTCTGTTCAGGGGTAAGGCTAGAAATATATTTGTAATATTGCTGCCAGCCCTTGGTTTCTATGTTGTCCACAGCCTGGTCCCCGGCCAATCCTGGCACGTCAACTTTCTGGGCTTTGATCTCACCCTATTGAGGGTTGACAGGTTGAGTAAGGTCTTTGGTTACATTTTCACCCTCAATGCCTTTGCAGCCTTTCTATACGCATATTACTTAAAAGACAGCGCTCAGCACATGGCTGCGCTGATTTACATTGGCTGCTCTTTGGGAGTTGTCTTCTCCGGTGATCTTGTCACCCTGTATCTCTTTTGGGAAGGCATGGCAGTTGCCTCAGCTTTTCTTATTCTTGCCAGGAAAACACCCAAGGCCCAGGCAGCAGGTTTTAGATACATACTTGTCCACATCTTCGGTGGACTGTGCCTTCTGGCCGGAATACTCATTTACATCCAGTCAACCGGTACTGTTGAGTTTGGATCAATTGGCGAACACAATCTGGGTTCCCACCTCATACTTATCGGGTTCCTGTTAAACGCGGCAGCTCCGCCACTTTCGGCCTGGCTCCCCGATGCATACCCAGAGGCAACGGTCACGGGAGGAGTCATACTCAGCGCTTACACTACCAAGACAGCAGTCTATACGCTAGTCCGTGGATTCCCGGGCTGGGAGATCTTGATCGTCATAGGCTGCATCATGACCATCTACGGGATTATATACGCATTGCTCGAAAATGACATGCGAAGGATTTTGGCATACAGCATAATAAATCAGGTTGGCTTCATGATAACGGGCGTTGGAATAGGAACGGCCATGTCACTCAACGGGAGCGTGGCCCACGCCTTCTGCCATATTATCTACAAGGCGCTTTTGTGGATGTCTGCAGGATCTGTCCTGTATATGACAGGAAAAAGTAAATGCACAGAGCTGGGTGGTCTTTATAAGACCATGCCGTGGACATTGTTATTCGGAGCGGTTGGAGCCCTTTCAATCTCTGCGTTTCCCGCAACCAGCGGTTTTACCAGCAAGTCACTGATAATCGAAGGGGCTGTTCATCAACACCTTGCGTGGGTATGGCTTGTGCTGGAGATTGCGTCTGCCGGAGTTTTTCTCCACGCCGGAATAAAATTCCCCTATTTTGTCTTTTTCGCTAAAGACCGCGGCTTGAGGCCAGGAGAGGGCCCAAAGAGCATGTTGGCGGCCATGGCTTTCATGTCATTCTTGTGTCTCTTTTTGGGAATCTATCCAAAACCCCTGTATGAAATTCTACCATATGAAGTCCACTATCAGGCGTACAACTTTGTCCATGTGGTCTCACAACTGCAACTTCTCATGTTTTCTGCTTTGGTTTTCTTCCTCTTCTTACCAATGCTAAAACGAACTGAAACCATATCCATTGACACGGATTGGTTTTACCGCAAAGGATCAAGTGTGCTATATCCTATTATAGATAGAGGTCTCAACGGTATTAATGCCGCTTTTGACAGATTTTTTGTAAAAGGTATTGCCTCAGGCCTCTCAGAGATTTCAAAAGACCTCGTTGCACGTGCTATCTTGCTTCCCATGATAACCTTATGGATTATAAGTGGAAGCCGGGGGAAAAGATTGGAACTCAAGAAGGTCAAATTATATAATGACGTGATGAAGGGAACACTCCCGATAGGCATAGGGGCAGGGATAGCGGCCTTCTTTATGTCGCTACTTTTCTTTTTAACACGTAGTGTTCGTTAAGGATTTTCTTATAGGGCAATTATGGTTTCCATAGAAGAACTCAAGAAAATAAAGCTCGTCCAAGGGTTAGATAGCCATGAATTGAAGAAACTCGGTGCACTGGGCAGTTTGAGAATTTTCAGTGAAAAAGCTGCTATATTTGAGCAGGGGCAGAAGGCCGACACATTTTACATGCTCCTAAGAGGAAAAGTCCTGTTAGAGGTAGAGCTTACCGAAAATATAATGATTTCATTGGGTTCGGTAAAGCCCGGATATTCTTTTGGTTGGTCCTCGCTTTTTGATGGCTCAAAATATACTAGTTCGGCCATCTGTTCCGAACCCTCTGAAGTGATCGCCATCCCTGCAAGCCCTTTGTTGGAGTCCATGGAGCAAGACCCCGTCCTGGGGTACAAGATAATGAAAGGCGCCCTAGATATATTGCGAAGTAGGCTTACCAGGCGAACCGATCAGTTCTTGAAGACACTCCGCATGCACCCCGACATACAGGCCCTTTTTGTAGGATAGCCCCTTCCCTGCTACACCCAGACGGGGCGCTTTATCCGCACCTGTTTGAGCCCTTTGTAATAAACCGGAGGCCATATGATTGGGGGCCCCATACATATAAGCACAAAAAAGTTCGTGAATTGAATTGTAATAAGTCCAGGATCTTGTCTCTCCTGTGCCAGAGATTTTTATTTACTGGACCCGAAATATCTCAGTGGATCAAGCTACCCCTGTCGCAAATATCCTGCGTATCTTTACCTTTCCCAATTTACACCGCATTCAGGTCCCAACAACTCAATCATTTCGTCAAAGATAGCCTTCAGCGTTACAACACCCACCACTTCACCGTCCCTAACAACCAACGGCTGCCTTACATTTTCCTTGAACATTATGTATATGGCATGGTTAATGGTATCATCCTCGGTCAGCAGTGGATGAACCTGTGACATGGTCTCCTTTATAGGCTTTTGGGCTTCCTGTTTAATAAGTTCCATAAACGAACTATGCAGCCACTTAAATCGCGCCTGAACCTCGCTCACTTCCTTTGTTACTTCCAAAATCCTGGATGAGAGCACTGAATAATAGGCCCTTGACATTTCCGGACCTTTAACAGCCTCGGGCACGAGTCCCCTGATAAGATCGTACATGGAAATCTTGCCAACAATCTTGCCAGAGCTATCCTTTATGAAAATAGTGGTATGGAGCTCTCCCTGTCCCGATTGTTTTATCTTCTCATAGTTCCTTTTCAGGATTGCCAGAGCGTCACATAGCCTTGATTCGATACTCACAGTCTCATACTTTTCTATGGGTATTAAGATGTCTTTTACCCGTTTATCCACTGTCATATTACCCTCCTCCTTTTCATAAGCCCTTGTTAGACCTCAGCAAGATAGTTAAACTAACAGCACTGCCAGCAAACCGATATAGGATCACGCTAGGAATTTCAAGAAAATTTTCAAAAAATCCATGAAACCCTCCCCTCTTAATAGGAGCCAACCCACACCTCGTGGTTGTTGAACAACCAGTAGAAGAATCTCAAACCATCACTTCCCTCATCGCCCGAATCCATCTGTTCCAAGAGACTATGAACCCAGTATCATAATTGACAAAATCAGGTTTTCTACTTGCATGTACTTTGGCAGGAAAACACATGCCTGCCATAGCACTCCTGCCCGAAATCACAAAATTATCTTGAAAAAAGCGAGAATTATGATAATAGTTCAAAATGAAATAGTTTTCTTTCGCTGTATTCATGATATTGAAAATCCCTACCCTCAGAGGCGATCATGGCGAAAACGAAAAAGATCCTGGTTATTGACGACGAGCCTGATGCCCTTACTTACATTGAGACCGTATTGACTGATAATGGGTATAAACCTATCACCACTACATCGGCTGTCGACGCTCTTGAAATCGCCAGAGAGCAGAATCCCGATTTGATTCTGCTGGATCTGATTATGCCTGAGAAGAGCGGAATCACTTTCTTTAGAGACCTGAAAACAGATCCTGAGCTAGCGGATATACCCGTAGTAGTTGTATCAGGGGTGTCTCAAGTCACTGGCGCCGATTTCAATGATTTTTCTTTCAAGTTACCCTCTCCTTCGCAAAATGGGGAACCGCCCGTATACGTTAGGCCAGATGGATTTGTGGAAAAGCCTGTTGATCCCCCCGAACTGATCCGTGTAATAAAACAAGTATTAGGTGACTAGTTCCCTTCAAGAGATCAAGCTCCTTACAATCACGCCCCCCACCAAGATTAGTAAAGAACTGCAAATCATCAAGCGGTTTGCCTTCATTATATGATTCGCTTCAAAGGGTTCGAGTGGCTCTCCCAAATAAGGCTTAATAGATACCTTATCTCCATACGTATTTCGCCCTCCCAACCTGATTCCCAGGGCCCCTGCAAATGCAGCCTCGGGCCAGCCTGCATTTGGACTGTCATGGCAACGAGCATCCCTTCTGAGGATCTTCCACGAATTCTCACTCCTGAGGCCAATGAGCCGAGCAACTATCGGTACTAGAAGCGCTCCTATTCTCGCAGGTACATAGTTGGCAACATCGTCTAATCGAGCGGGAAATTTTCCAAATTTTGAATATCTTTCATTCTTATAACCAAAAGTCGAATCTAGTGTGTTTACCGCCTTATAGGTAATTGCTCCTACCGGCCCAAATAAAAGTGCGTAAAACAGTGGTGCAATCACACCATCGACCATATTCTCGGCCACACTTTCAACTGTGGCTCTTACCAACTCCGACCCATCCAGATCCTCAGTACTCCTCCCCACCATCATCCCTGCCCTTTTTCTTGCAAGCTCCAGGTCGCCGCATTTAAGCGCTTTGTAAACAGCCTTGCTATGCTTCATCAAATCCTTTGCTGCCAGTGTGGTAAATAGCATTAGGATCGAGACCACTTCATAGGTGATATGGCCAACTCGCGCACCTGCCCACAGCACAGCGGCTGAGCCCAAAGATGAAGTCAAAATCACTCCGATTGTGGTCACTGCGCCAGCAAAGATCTCTCCTTCAACGAGCGCTCTGCATCTGTCTTCCAGCCACAGTGCCAGCCGACCAATAAGCTTTACCGGGTGGGGGAGCCATCGTGGGTCGCCTATTACCAAATCAAGGCCAACGGCTGTTACTATTTGGTATTCGAGTGTCATGCGTCAGTTAGCTTCCCATAGTTTGCCTCAGACCTTCTACAAGGAGGGCATTATCTTTGGGGGAACGAACGCAAATCCTGAAAAATTTCTCATCAAGGGAAGCAAAATTGTCACACGTCCTTATCAAGATCCTGTGCCTCAGCAATAGTTCCTTCCTTACAATATACGCATCAATTCCATCTTTGAGGACTTCTACTAATAAATAGTTGGCCGCACTCGGGTATACGTAAAGTCCTTCGAGTTCCTCTACCATCTTGGCCAGTTGTTCTCTTGCATTTGAGATGCGCTCTCTCACGGCCTCCACTGCACTTCTATTATCCAGGGCCTTTTCTCCTATGGCTTGAGCAAATACATTCACCGACCAGGGAGGTTGTACCTGGCCCAACTTCCCCGTTATCTCAGAGTCAGCCACCATCCAGCCAATTCTTATCCCTGGAACAGCTAGTATCTTCGTGAGAGAGAATAATACAATCACGTTTTCAGGGCGATTCTTAACAAGCGGGTCCTTATCTTGCACAAAGTCATAAAAGGCCTCGTCTAATACAAAACAGGCATCTTTGTTCTCTTGGGCCAGTAGCCGTATTTCTTTGCTGTCACATAATACACCCGTAGGGTTGTTTGGCCTCCCAATGTAAACCATATCACCTGGTTTTAACTCGGCTCGAATTTGCTCAATCGGAAGCTTGAAATCCGTCTCAGCTCGCATGGGAATGCGAAATACCGGCACTTGAGCAGCCTTGGCGCCATATTCGTAGTCTACGTAAGAAGGTACAGGAATGAGGACTCTTGAAACATCCAAAGCCCTTGGCAATAGATAAAGGAGTTCGCTCGTGCCATTGCCAGGAAGCACTTCCGAGGGAGATATGTCGTATAGTTGAGCAATGCGATCTCTCAGGCCGACACAGAAAGGATCAGGATAATGCCTTATCGCGGTCTTCGTGGAGTCAATCAAGGAGTAGACCCAGCCAGGAGGGCCGAATGGATTGATGCTAGATGAAAAGTCAATTATATCATCAACCGAGCAGCCCAGACTTGCTGCCACCTCCCAGACGTTTCCACCATGCCTCCATGCTTTCATACAGTCCCGCCACCATAAAAAATTACCACTGCCACCAAAGCTGGAAAAAGCTCACAAATCTCGCAGACTGCCCCCAATGTGTCCCCGGTATATCCACCGATTTTGGTGTAGCAAAAAGCCGAAAAAAGTGCAGTAGCGCCCAAGGAAATCGCGATAATGATGATACCGAACCTGCCAAATCCCAGACTCGACACTATAATCATGAAACCTATCCCTATGGCCACACCAACCCATTTGAGAGTCCTGTTGCCAAGGAACGCGGTAGCGAGTCCACCTTCTGACCTCGCGTAGGGAAGAGCGGCCATCATTGCTAGAAGAGCGGTTCTGCCTGTAAGAGGCATTAACACGATCGCGAACAATCTGCTACTAGAGGGAATGCTTGTAAGGCTGACCCATTTCATAAGTACAAGGAAAATAATCCCTGCCACTCCCATGGTACCAACACGACTATCTCTCATTATGGACAAAACCTTATCCCTTGGCCTTGTACTGAGAAATCCATCACAGGTATCTGCAAAGCCATCTAGATGCAACGCCCCACTCATCCCCACTAACAAGAACACTAAAAACAGGGCCACCATCTGGCTAGGTAAGACGTAATAGAGCAAATGTCCCATTCCGGCAGCAAAAAGCCCCATAACGAGGCCGATGAAAGGAAAGAACACAGTACTGCGCCCAAGGTCATCTGGGTTCAAGTTGAACCTGGACGGCACCGGAACAACAGTAAGAAAGGTTAGAGCACTGAGAAAAGATCGCACGACTGTTGCCCTATCAAGAATGCTTAATATGAACTGGTATACCCGAGACCATTAAAACAACCTCATCCGCCTTACTCGCAAACACTTGGTTGCAGCGACCCAATAGGTCGCGATACCTCCTTGCTAGCTCATTATCCGGCACTATTCCCATTCCCACCTCATTAGTGACAAAAATAACAGTCCCAACTGCAGTTCGTGCCCCACCTAGAACATCTAGGCACAGATCACATATATCTTCTTCGGTCAATGACGTGGCCTTGTCCGTGGCTTGCGACATTAAATTGTTTATCCACAAAGTCAAACAATCCACCAGAATAACTTCGTACTCATGGGCCTGGTCCAGTGCCCTTCGTAAATCCACTGGCTCTTCAATTGTCTGCCAACCCTTCCCCTCTCTTGCTTCCTTATGTCTTGTTATGCGCTCTTGCAGTTCCTTGTCCGAGACCTCACACGTTGCAATAAACATACGTCGCCCGGACACTCGCTCTGCCATTTTCTGTGCATATTCGCTTTTCCCGCTCCTGGCCCCGCCTGTAATAAGAACAACCCTTGCCACATTCCCTCCAAATCTGGTATCAGGCTCTAACTATCATTTTTCTTGTGCAGTGCCTCGCGAAGTTTATCGCCCAGTGAGCCAAATGACACCTTTTCGCTCCCATAGCTCTTCCAGTCGCTCCTCTCAACCCCTGAACTAGGCTGCAGTGTAATCTTTTTCTCCGGCTGATTGATTTCTCGGATCATGACGGAAATAAGATCTCCTTTCTTACACTTCTCCAACTCCGGCGCTTCGGGGCTTCTTTCCAAGACACTTTTCGGTATGAGGCCGGCTAAACCCGGGGCCAGAGAGACGATGTATCCATAGTGCTCCTTTCGCTCCAAGCGCCCTTGTACTGTCTGTCCCTCCTTATATTGCTCAAGGATATCGGCCCAGGGGTCTCCCTCCAGATCCTTCAGACTTAAGGATATTCTCCTATTCTCATGGTCAACCTCTTTTATCATTACCTTCACAATCTCTCCCTGACTCACTATCTCCTCGGGTTTCAGCACGCGCCTCGTATAGCTCATCTCACTTATGTGTACAAGTCCTTCCACCCCTGGCTCCAGTTCTACGAAAGCACCAAAAGATGCACACCGCCTCACTTTACCCTTCACTATCTGGCCCACCTGGTACTTGTTATCCACAGAGTCCCAAGGATCTTCGCCAGCTCCTTTAATGGAAA
>JALVSJ010000296.1:4476-4924 GCA_027024445.1 Desulfobacterales bacterium | reverse complement strand
CTGGAAAAGAGAAGGTATTACTGCGAAAAGGAGATACAACTGAACAGCAGGTTGTCACGCGATATCTACCTGGACCTTCTAGCAATAAGCTTTGATGGTAAACGATACAGGATAGAGCAGGGTAGCAGCCCTGAGCGCCGTTCCGAAATTGTAGACTATGCGGTTAAGATGCGACGCATCCCTGAAGAGGGCTTAATGAAGAACCTGTTCACTAAAGGCCTACTTACCGATGGTCACCTGAGCCGATTAGCAAAGGTGCTGGCAGAATTCCACTCAAGGGCAGAGACAGGGCCTGAAATAGAGGTGTATGGACAACCAGAACGATTCAAGATCAATACAGACGAGAATTTTGTCCAGGTCGAGCCCTATGTGGGAATCTGTATTGACAGAGATGCCTTCGAGACCATCAGACAGTGGACAGAGGATTTTTACTCTCATCATGGTGAAC
>JALVSJ010000296.1:0-4466 GCA_027024445.1 Desulfobacterales bacterium | reverse complement strand
GTTCCTCAAGAGAATTGAACAAGGAAGGGTAAAGGACGGTCACGGTGATCTCCACATGGAGCACATCTGCTTTGAGGAAGATAGAATTTCCATATTTGATTGCATAGAGTTCAATGACCGTTTTCGTTACGCAGATCAACTGGCTGACATATCATTCCTGCTCATGGACCTTGAGTACCACGGAGGCCACGGCCAGGCCCGATCGTTCTGGAAATATTATAAGGAGGAGGCATCTGAGGGCAATGTAGAGCAGCTACTAACCTTCTACAAGGTCTACAGGGCCTTTGTAAGAGGAAAGGTTAACAGCTTCCAACTGGACGACCCGAATATTTCACCAGAAGGCAAGAATAAGGCAGTTGCTACCGCCAAGCAGTACTTTAATCTGGCCCTAAGCTATGTCAAAGAATAAGACATCCCGATCATTTCTGGAGGTTGTAGACACAGGATTTGGCGAAAAGCCCCTGGTGGTCATGTGTGGGCTCCCTGCCACCTGCAAGACGTGGGCTGCGTCGCTGATTGCCACACGCCACAGGCTCGAACACCTTAGAACTGACATGATTCGGAAAGAAATCTTAAGGGACGAGGACATATTTGATAACAAGGTTGCCTCTGATATGGGGAAAAGACAAAAGGTCTATAATGTTATGTTTGAAAAGGCAGAGAAGCTTGCTCCTCGGAGCAGGGGAGTTATTCTTGATGCGACGTTTGTCAAACAGGCGCTGCGGGAAAGGGCCGCTGAGATAGCCAGCAGACATGCAATGCCTTTGGTGATTATCCATACTGATTGTAGGGCCGAGGTAGCACTCGAAAGGATATCAAACCGCAGTCGGGATGACTACGAGTCCAATGCTCTCACCGAAGCAGCTTATTACAACAACCTCAAGGCATTCGAGCCGATTGACCTCGAATCCCTAATAAAGAAATTTCCTTTGCAGGATGTGACATATCTGCGGGTTGAAACCTCTGAGGCGGATCCGGATAAGTGGGTTGTTATAGAAGACTATTACTATAAAGTAAAAAATGAATAAATTAATTGAACGCATTGATATCGCAGTTAAAAAAAGGCCTGCAGACGTAGTAGTCAAGGGCGGAAGGATTATAAACGTCTTTTCCCACGAAATAATAGAAGCAGATATTGCCATATGCGGAAATGTGATTGCAGCGGTGGGCAAGGGCTATGATGGCAAGAAGGTTATGGACGCTAAGGGAAAGTTTGTCTCACCCGGGCTCATTGACGCTCATATCCACATGGAAAGCAGTATGCTCCGTCCAAGGGTCCTGGGACGCTCACTTCTCGCATGTGGTACCACTACTATCATTGCTGATCCTCATGAGATAGCCAATGTGGCTGGAATGGACGGGATACAATTCATGATGGATGAGACCGACAGCGGGCTACTTGATGCCTTTTTCATGGCCCCTTCGTGTGTCCCTGCTTCACACCTGGATACCTCGGGTGCGCGTCTTGGAGCCGAGCAACTCAGACCTCTCACCAAGAACTCCAGGATACTTGGCCTTGCAGAGGTCATGAACTACCCCGGCGTTGTGGCAGCATCTACGGAAGTGCTGGCCAAAATAGAGCTTTTTGCTGATCGGATCATAGACGGCCATGCCCCTGGCCTCAGCGGTGAGGCTCTCCAGGCATACGTAAGTGCGGGGATAAGATCTGACCATGAATGCACCACACGCGATGAAGCCCTTGAGAAACTGAGAGCCGGTATGACCGTAATGATCAGGGAGGGTACGGCTGCAAGGAACCTTGCAGAGCTAATGCCGTTGGCCACGTATGAAAACGCATCACGGTTCTGCCTTGTTTCAGATGACCTTCACCCTCAGGAACTGTTGAAAGAAGGCCACATGAATAGAATCCTGAGGAGAGCCGTTTCTGCGGGAATGGATCCTGTGTTAGCACTCAGGCTTGCCACCTTCAATCCTGCTAGTTTCTTTCGCCTGTACGACAGAGGGGCAATTGGACCTGGATACAGGGCAGATATTGTCGTATTTGGTGACCTGGAACAATTCCAGGTGTGCGGTGTATTGAAAGATGGAAAGATCATAATTGAAGATGGACACTTTGTTGGGCCCCCAGAGCAAGAGGTGGCAGGGTATCCCTCGACCCTAAAGGTTATGAAGGTTCCCGAGCTCACAGCCCAGGACTTCATTATCCCGTGCAAGGGGAAAAACAGGGCCAGGGTGATTGAGCTAATCGAAGGGCAGATCCTGACCAGGGCAGTAATTGTGGAAATAGAGGGGAGGGCGGGCAACTTTGATTCTGATCTTGAAAAGGATATACTAAAGGTAGCTGTTGTGGAACGCTATTCGGGCAGCGGGAGGACAGGGCTTGGCCTGGTTCGTGGCTTTGGAATCAAGAAGGGGGCCATCGCATCTTCAGTGGCCCATGACTCGCATAACATAGTGGCGGTGGGAGTAGACTCCAAAGAGATTGCGGCTGCCATAAATGGTATTATTGACATGGATGGGGGCCTTATCGTTACTCAAGGGGGCCAGCCAGTGGAGAAGTTACCTTTGCCCATATGTGGCTTGATGTCGGATGCCCCCATCGAACAAGTGGCATCAGTCCTGGACAGACTTAGTAGGGCCGCTCAATCACTGGGCTGTTCCCTTGAAGATCCATTCATGGCCCTTTCGTTTCTCGCACTCCCTGTCATACCTGAGATCAGGATCACGGATCTAGGTTTAATTGACGTCAACAGGTTCGAGGCGGTGCCCATATTCGTTTAATCCCCGGATATCTCCTGAGGAGCTTTCACATGAAAGAACAAGCTTTCGTGAGCATTGTGCACAAACATGACAATGAGGAGGCAAGAGCTGAAGCTTATAGGCTTAGGGACTGGCTGGAAAAAAAGGAGATAAAGGCCACAGTCGAGCAAATGGAGTCGGTGTCATCGTTCGACCATGAAATCCAATGCCCTGTGCCAGAGCATAAACCAGATTGGGCCGTGGTATTGGGGGGTGACGGGACACTTCTGGGTGCTGCCAGGAGAATTGGACGCTTTGGGGTGCCCATCCTGGGTGTGAATCTGGGCGGGCTCGGCTTTCTTACGGGAATTCCCCTTTCCAGGCTTTATCCCTCGGTTGAGATGATGTTGGAAGGAAAACTGGACAGAGAGCCGAGGATCATGCTTCAGGCGCGCGTAATCAGGGAAGGCAAAGAGGTATGCTGTTTTCATGTATTGAATGACGTGGTGGTGAACAAGAGGACCCTGGCAAGGATAATAGACTTGAAGGTCTCTATCAATGGCACATTCCTTACAACCTTCAGGGCAGATGGCCTTATCATATCTACCCCCACAGGGTCCACCGCCTATAATCTCTCAGCAGGTGGTCCAATTCTATACCCAACCATGGAGACATTTATCCTGACCCCCATTTGCCCTTTTACCCTTACCAATAGGCCCCTGCTCGTTCCCGAGTCTTCCACCATAACCATAGAGTTGGGAAAGAAGGCCGAGGGCACCGCCATACTAACTTTTGATGGACAGGTAGGTTTCAATTTTTATTATGGTGACATGGTAAAAATCTTTAAGTCCGATGAGAGGATTGTGCTGCTCAAACCTCCTGATTATAATTTTTTTGAGGTCTTGAGGACAAAACTCATGTGGGGAGGGACCCCCTATGATGATAAGAGCCAGTGAGGAATAGGTGGGCCAGGGGTGAAGATGGACCGACAGTGTGAAAAACTGGTCCTTCAGGTAGACAAAGAACAGATAAACTATATTAGGACCACACTCGAATCCTACGATGGTATGGCGCTCGTACGCACACTCGATGCCAAGGTTGGCCTGGTCCAGGTCCACGTCGCGCCGGGGTGCAGGGAACTACTTCTCTCGGTTCTGAAGTCTCTCGTCGAGGAGGGGCTGTCAATTTCATTAACAAATATGGCAAAATATTAAACATGAACCGCACGTTGGCCGAAACATTTTATATAAAAACCATGGGCTGTCAGATGAACGTCTATGATTCTGACTATCTGGCCCAGAGGCTCATGGCCATCGGGATGTCTCCTGTTCAGAACGCTGCGGAAGCGGACATCGTTCTTTTAAATACCTGCACGGTCAGGGCAAAACCAGAACACAAGGCCGCGACCTTTATTGGAAGGGTCTTGCAGATTAAGAAACGCAGGCCCCAGGTCATCTTTGGTGTACTCGGCTGTCTTGCACAGCAGGAAGGCCGAGAACTTCTCAAGAGATTCCCCTTGATTGATTTTGTGGTAGGCCCAAGGCAGGTCAAAGACGTGGTAGACATATTGGCCAGGATATTCAGAGGGGAAAGGGGAATCGTCGCCACCGACCTTGATGCTCAGCCCCCAACTGGCGAGCCGCTCAACGGTTTTTACAGGGGCAAGGTATCGGCCTTTATCACCATAATGCAGGGGTGTGACAATTTCTGTACCTATTGCATCGTACCCTATGTGAGAGGCAGGGAAATTTCGTGCCCCCCAAACG
>JALVSJ010000295.1 GCA_027024445.1 Desulfobacterales bacterium | reverse complement strand
CCTCTACATTTTGCCAGTTCACTACCTTGTTGATCTGCTCCATCCTCTTTAGGCTTCTGCTCTGCTCCAGGGATTTTCCAACTGCCAGATCAGCAAAACTATAACTGTCACTGAAGTCCTTATAGCCCATTTCCTCCCCCTATTTGCCTGTCTATATTGGGAGGAAATAGTATTACAAATGTTGCCATTTTACAAGTAATTTAAATATGTTAGGCGTTAATACAAAACCAATAAAGATCAATATCTATCAGTACTTACGTTTTCCAGCACTCCGTTCCAGCAAAATTTTTTACCCTCTCTTTTCAAAATGACAATTTTATGCGCCTCGGGCGTGTTTTGGCAGGTTGGTCGGGTAGACGAGGAAGACTGCTCTTCCCCGCCCCCCACAGATCCGGACGTGCGCAACTCACGCATCCGGCTCCTTGCACCATGGCCTTGCTACACAACGGGGTCAGCATAGATGGCTTTGGGTTTGGGCAGAGGGTAGCGCTTCAATAGTCGCTCGTATCGCTCCCAGGTCATATGACTGCGCTGGGAACGACGGTCTAACCATTTCCGCCAGATCCGCCTCACCTCCCATCGAAACCGATAGAGTGCGTTCGCATTTCCCACGATCCCGTAGTACTGATAATGCCCACGAAGCTTTAGGCCCAAAATCCTATGCTGATCCTTCAAGCTCACATGCCTACACCGATTGCACCACTCATTTATAGCTCTCAAGGCACGGGTGAACCGCTTTCTAGCCGTCTTGCTCTTTACAACCCAGCGCCCTCTTTTTGACTTTCCCCAGAAATGCGTAAAGCCAAGGAAGTCAAATGACTCAGCCCTGGGTCGCTTATCGGCCAATTTCTTCGGCACTGGCTTAAATCTTATCAGCTTCGTCTTGTTCGGGTGTAGTTCCAGCCCGAATCTTCCAAGACGCTTCGGCACAACTTTCATTACTCGCCTGGCATCATCCTCTGCACTGAATACCATTACTACATCATCTGCATAACGAATTAATTCAGCCCTGCCTCTCAGCCGTGGCTTCACTTCCTCTTCAAACCACTTATCCAGTACTTCGTGAAGAAATACATTTGCCAAAAGAGGCGACACTACTCCTCCTTGAGGCGTTCCACTTGGCACGTGCCTCACCTGTTCCCCTTTCATTACACCAGCTTTCAGCCACTTGTCGATCACACGCCTTATCACCCCGTCGCGTACCCTCTTGTCTAGTATGCTCCTTAATCGGCCATGATCCAGTGAGTCGAAAAATGACCGAATATCTACCTTTAGGACGAATCCTCCACCCCTGCGCATCAGCCCCTTCCGCAGTGTCTCCACGGCCTGCCGCGCTGAGCGATTAGGCCGAAATCCGTATGAGCAGTCAAGAAAGTCCCCCTCATAAACCGCTTCCAGCACCATCACCACAGCCCTCTGCAGTACCTTATCCTCAAAAGTCGGAATACCGATAGGCCGCTTACTTTTACCATCTGACTTCGGAATGTACACCCGCTTCACCGGTGGAGCTTTATA
>JALVSJ010000294.1 GCA_027024445.1 Desulfobacterales bacterium | reverse complement strand
ATACTTTTGAGGTGCATATGGCTTGCCGCAATGTTCGCAGCGGGCCAGTTTGAAACGAGCTATCACCTGGCCCCACATATATATTTTTCTTTGATCACCCCTGTCTTCTACCCTTATTGCTCCGGTAGGACAAACATTTGCACATGCGCCACAGCCTATACAAGTATCCGATAAACGCTCAAAGGCGGTAGTTACTTTCCTGTCAAACCCTCTATTAGCCCAGCACAGGGCGTAGGCCCCAATCTTGTCTCTACACACCCTAACGCAACGGCCGCATCTCACACAATCATCATCCTCTCCTGTGCGAAAGCGGCTGGATGTGACACCGCATTTGGCAGCCAGGTCAAGCAATTCCTTAGAATAAGGTGATCGACCCAATAGTAATTCCAGCAATAGTTTGCGGTTTCTTCTTATGCGTTCTGTCTCCGTTTCTACCACGAGGCCTTCGACCACTTCCTGGATGCATGAGACGCGGATAGAGTGGCGCAGCGATCCGCTTACTTCCACTATGCAAAGGCGACATGTTCCTTCGGGCTCCAGGGCCTCGTGATAGCACAAAGTAGGTATGAATATTCCTTCTTCTCTGGCCACCTCAAGGATCGTGGCGCCCTTGGGGGCCTTTATCTTTTTCCCGTTGATCGTAATGTTAACCATTACTGTATCAGATCCTCCTGTCAGGCAATTATCACAGCGCCAAACTTACATTTTTCATAGCAGGTTCTACACTTCACGCATTTTTCCTGAATAATCGCATGGGGCTCCTTCTTTTGTCCCTGTATAGCACCGGCAGGGCAATTTCGCGCGCATACACCACAGCCTGTGCACCTTTCTCTGTCTATAACGAAAGTGGTGAGGGATCGGCATATGCCAGCAGGGCAACGTTTGTCCTGGATGTGAGCAAGGTATTCATCCCGGAAATACTTAAGCGTGGAAAGGACTGGATTTGGGGCTGTCTTGCCAAGACCACAAAGGGAAGTGTCCTTCAAAACCTCTGAGAGTTCTTCCAGCAAAGATATGTGTTCAAGGGTTCCTTTGCCTTCAGTAATCTCAGTGAGCAAGCGGACCATCTGAGCCAATCCGTCCCTGCATGGAGTACATTGGCCGCAGCCTTCTCTGAGGCAGAATTCCACATAATACCGGGCGACATCGACCATGCAGGTGTCCTCGTCCATGACGATCATCCCACCAGAGCCCATCATTGAGCCCACTTCGGTCAGATGCTCGTAGTCTACGGGAATATCCAGCATGCTTGCAGGTATGCAACCTCCCGATGGTCCTCCTGTTTGCACGGCCTTAAATTTTTTCTTTCCGGCTATCCCACCACCGATATCGAAAATAATCTCTTTCAGTGGTATACCCATGGGTACTTCAACAAGGCCGGTATTCTTTATTTTCCCCACAAGGGAAAATATCTTGGTGCCCTTGCTTTTTTCACTTCCAATGCTGGCGTACCAGTCCGCCCCTTTATCTATTATTATTGGTACGTTCGCCCAGGTTTCCACGTTATTGAGGTTGCTAGGTTTTCCCCAGAGGCCCCTTTCTACAGTATGTACGTATTTGGGACGCGGTTCACCAGGCTTGTCTTCAATAGAATTCATCAACGCGGTCGATTCGCCGCATACAAATGCTCCGGCCCCCAGAACCACCTTGATATCAAAGCTAAAGGTGCTTCCGAGGATATTCTTGCCCAGGAACCCGCGTTGCCTCGCCTGATCAAGCGCGATTTTGAGGCGATCAACTGCAAGGGGATATTCCGCCCTGATATACACGTAGCCTTCCGAAGATCCAATAGCGTAAGCCCCTATGGTCATTCCTTCTATTACCGAGTGAGGATTGCCTTCGATAACTGAACGATCCATAAAGGCCCCCGGATCCCCCTCGTCGGCATTGCAAAGCACGTATTTGATGTCACCTTCTGCTTTGCGGCAGCTTTCCCACTTGACACCTGTGGGAAATCCGCCACCGCCCCGTCCCCGGAGGCCAGATTTCTTTATTATATCAATAATCTCCTCGGGATCCATGGAAAGGGCCTTCTTGAGGGCTTTATATCCTCCCACCTCGAGGTATTCATCAATGGACTCGGGGTCAATTTGACCACAATTTTTTAGTACGAGTTTTTTCTGCTTGCCTTGAAAATTATAGTATTCTTCCTCCACCAGCCACTTGGTTACGGGATTTCCACCTACCAGGTGCTCTTCGACGATTTTTTCCGCTTTCTCAGGCGTTACGTACTGGTAGGTTAGAGTCTCGCCGTTTACGGTGACGTCCACAAGCACGTCCCTTGCGCAAAATCCTCTGCAGCCGACCTTATGAGTCCTGGGGCGCAATTCTGCCTCTAGTCCATGTTTCTTGAAGGCGGCCTCAAAGGCCTCTATTACCTTATAGGAACCGGCCGCAATCCCTCCGGTCCCGGTGCAGACACTTACCACTATTCCTTCGGATTTAGAATTTGACCCAGGCATATTCAGCTTCCAATATATATGTGATATCTAGTTACCTGTATCTGTCCAGTATTTTGTCTATATCCTTTGGGGTGACTTTCCCGTGGGTGTCCTCGTTTACCACCACCGCAGGGGCCAGGCTGCATGCCCCTATGCATCGCACCTCTTCTAATGTGAAATTTAGATCATCTGTGGTCTCGCCAACATTAATGCCCAATCGCCTTTTGATCTCCTCCATAATCTTAGGGGCTCCTTTGACATGGCAGGCAGTACCCAGGCAAACGCAAACTACGTTCTTCCCTTTGGGCTTCAGGCTAAACCTATTATAGAAGGTTGCGATACTGTAAATCTGGGAGATGGGAATGTTCCTTTTCTTTGCTATGTACTTTAATTCCTCCTCAGGAAGGTAATGGAAGTGATTTTGAACTTCGTGAAGAATACCTATAAGAGTACCCTTTTCCTCGGGGTACTTAGACAAGATGGAATTTATCTTTTCTATATCCATAGCTTAAATCCTGAACTCCCAGACCATAATAGCACAATAAGAGAGAATCTTAGTGTCTCCCTCAGTTGACTTTGACAGGGTGCACACAGCATTCAAGGACTGTGATCGCGTCCAGGGCTATTCAAGAGTAGCAGCTCCCTTCAATGCTGCCATGGCCTTTGCATAGCGCTCGCGCTTAATGAATGGCATATGCTCTGTCTGGCCGAACTTGAGACAGTGAGTGGTGCATACGGTAACACATGCAGGTTTGAGTCCCTGGTCAATACGGTCCATGCAATAATCACATTTTACGACCTTTCCTATCTCAGGGTTCCACTGCGGCGCCCCCCATGGGCAGGCCGAAATACAGGTCTTGCACCCAACACAGAGGCTATGGTCAACATAAACTATGCCATCCTGAGGCCTTCTGCGCATTGCCCCTGTTGGGCATGCGGCCACACACCAGGGATTTTCACAATGGAAGCAGGGCATAAAAACGAAAGAAGCCCTTGGTGTTCCATCAAAAAATTTTGGACCTACCTGAATTATCTGACAAAGCCTAGCAGGAGGGGGCAGGGCCTTGTTTGTTTTACATGCTATTTCACAAGAATGACAGCCAATGCATCTGTTTTGATCCTGAAGCATGAAGTACTTGCTCATTATCGTCCTCCAGTAGAGTCTATATTATTAATGTTAACCAATCACAGCCGACCATCATAGCCTTATGCCTTCCTTACAGTAACAAACGTGTCATGGAAGGCTGGGCTACCTCCTATCCGGTCCGTGATATTTTTTATGAGCACAGAGTCGTTAAGGCCTTTGTTAAAGGACCGGGCAGCCAATTTAGACTGATGGCCGAACCCGTGGAGCATAAATACTGCCTCGGGATGGATCATGTTAGTCACGAAGGCCTTAATAACACCGGAGCCCACATCCGATGATACCTCGACCAAATCACCATTTGAAATATTGAGCTTCTCTGCCTCATCCTCGTTTATCCACAGAACATTTTCAGGAACGATGTCGTTCAGGTACGGATTGTTTTGGGTTGACACGTGCGTGTGTATAGCAGTTCTGCCAATAGTCAGTCTAAACTGACCTTCAGGAGGCGAAGGCCTGTGTTTGTAAGGGGGCAGGGACTCAAAACCTGCTTTTTCAAGGAGAGATGAGACGAATTCAATCTTCCCCGAAGGTGTCTTAAACTTTATCCCGTCTTTTCTGTCCCAGAATATTTGCTTGTCAGTGTATGCTACAAAGCCTTTTGCCTTGAAATCCTCTAGTGTGAAGCCAGTTCCTTCCAACTGCCATTTCACTAGGTCTTCGACAGTTTCGTAAGGGAAATATTTACCAATACCCAACCTCTCGGCTAGCTCTTTGAGAATAATGGGCCCTGGTTTGGTATCGTAACAGGGCTCCACTGCCTGGTCTCTCAAGAACATTTGTGGCTTAAGGCCATTTGCCTGTTGGATAGAGTCCATTCTCTCGAGATAGGTGGACTCGGGCAATATTACGTCAGAATACCAGGCGATGTCGCTGAAGTTAATATCAATTGCCACCACAAGGTCCAGCTTTTCCAGCGCCTTGAGGTTTTGATTGGTGTCAGGGATGGAAAGCAGGGGGTCGAAGCGGTAGGCAATCAGGGCCTTGATTGGGTATGGATCCTCGTTAAGGATCGCATATGGGAGGATCTGGCCGACACCGTGGTTGGGATCAGGGAGAGGAAACTCATCAGTTCCTACCTTGTCAAAGCGTACGTGCTCGACCTCCGGGAGATCCTGTTCGGTCAATTTGCGCGCCGGCTTGCCCCCAGCCTCCCCGGGACCTTTCTTAATGAAAAGACCACCCTTTGCTTCAATGCTTCCCATTAATGCATTCAGCATAAGGATGGATCTGCGGATGTAAATCTCGTCCTCGTGGTGGGCCCCCCTGTACCCGAAATGGAAGATTACCGAAGGTTTGTCTTTGCCAAGCTCACGGGCCAGAGAAACTATTTCGTGAGCGGGAAT
>JALVSJ010000293.1 GCA_027024445.1 Desulfobacterales bacterium | reverse complement strand
GGCTACGAGGGTTTTGGCAACGCCTTCCTAGAAGCAATCTATTTCAAAAGGCCTGTGGTGGTGAACAGGTATTCCATCTTTGTCGAGGACATCGAACCCTGTGGATTTGACGTGATTGCCTTTGAGTCCTTTGTGAGCCGGGATGTCGTGGAAAGCCTGAAGCATTTTCTGGAGCCTCAGAATCTCAAGCCGGCTCTGGAGAAGAATTATGAGCTGGGCAGGAGATTCTTCTCATATGAAGTGCTGGAAAGGAAGCTCCTTCATCTGCTGGAATCTTTTATTGAGCCCCAAGTTCCACGGTTTTCCTTACCAGGGACGTGATCAGGTAGAGGTATTTATGGGCAATGGCATAGCTCAAGATCAGCCCCTTCGTATCGGGATAATGCACTATTCTTGCCCACCGGTCGTAGGGGGTGTGGAAGAGCTTTTAAAGCAACACGCATTCAACCTGGTGCGCTTGGGCCATGAAGTGTCTGTTCTCGCGGGAATGGGCGAGGTCTTTTCCGAGGATCTTGCGGTCCGAATAGAGCCGGTACTCAGCTCAAAATACCCCCAGGTCATTAAGGCCCACGGAGAAGCAGACAAGGGAAATTACAAACCGCTCAGGAAGATAACAGAACGCATATTGGGTATATTGGAATCGTGGGTCCAGGGTTTAGACGTGGCCATTGTTCACAATGTACTTCAGATGCCATTTAACCTTCCCTTCACCCTGGCCTTGAGGCGTCTTGCAGCAAACAATACTGTGCCGCTCGTTAGCTGGGCCCATGACTCCCCATACTTCCAGGAAGTGGTGCCCGAGTACCTGGAGAGGTTCCCCTGGAATGTGCTTCGACGGCCGCACCCCAGCATCAACCATGTGACCATATCAGAGTCCCGCCGGGATCTCTTCCTGACTCACAGACCCCGGGTTCACTGGGAGGTAATCCCAAACGGAATCGACCCGGTGACATTTTTTTATCTTGACCCCAGGTCCGTGAGGCTTGCCGAGGAGCTTGACCTTTTCTCCAGAGACCTGGTGATAGTGCAACCCTCAAGGATTACGCCGCGAAAGAACCTGGAGTTGTCCATCCACATTGTGCGGGGGATAAAGCTGTTGGGCTACAACGTGCTTTTTATTCTCACAGGGGCCTACGATCCCCACGAGGCAAGGGCAGTATCCTATTACAGGCGACTCAGGTACTGGATAAATGAATTGAACCTTAAAGAGAACATCGCAATCCTTGCCGAATACCGCTTCAAGGACAAGACCAAGCTGGTTCCCGATAGAATCTTTATCAGGGATATGTATATGATGGCTGATCTGTTGCTCATGACAAGCAAGGATGAAGGCTTTGGGCTGCCCCTGCTGGAGGCGGGAATGATCAAGCTCCCCATAGCATGTTCTGATATTCCTCCATTCAAGGAGATTGGGGAAGAGGTGTGTTTTTTTAAGCCGACGGATCCGCCCCTGTTCACTGCAGGCAGAATAATGGAGTATCTGGCCAGAACCAACACACACCAGATGTTCCGCAAGGTCATGCGCCAGTATGTATTGGATACGGTATGCAAGAGAACTCTGGTGCCATATTTGTACAGGGTTGTTGAAAAGAGCAAACAAAACAAAGAAGCAAATAGCGTTCATTAACATAAAGGGGGAAACTCGATGCCCGAAAACAAAAAAAAACAAGAGCCATTGCCAGGCAGGATGGAGGCCCTGCGCAGCCTTCCTGCCGATGTATTGAGGCGACTGAACAAGCAGGAAGTAAAGGCGTTTCTGTTCAAGGAGGAATGGCCTGATTCCATGCAGGAAAAGCTCAAGGAATATATGGTCGAGGATTAGTGCGCCACAGCGGGAGCACTGAGTATGCCGGCTAATCTTCCGCCACAATACTTTGAAGCTGAAAAGAGGTTCAGGGAGGCCAAGACCCCGCAGGACAAGGTAGAGGCCCTCGAAGAGATGCTGATGATCATGCCCAAGCACAAGGGCACTGACAAGCTGAGGGCAGACCTGCGCCGGAAGATATCCAAGTTCAAATCCCAGGCCCAGCAGAAAAAGGGTGCTGGCAAAAGGGAGACTGCCTATAGCATTGAGAAAGAGGGTGCTGCACAGGTGGTACTGGTGGGCCCTCCAAATACGGGAAAGTCATCTCTGGTAGCAGCCCTTACAAACGCCGAGCCAGAGGTGGCAGACTTTCCCCATACCACGTGGAAACCTACCCCTGGCATGGCCCCGTATGAAAACATCATGTTCCAACTGGTGGACACTCCTCCCATCAACCGCCAGTATGTTGATCCGTGGATGGCGGACCTGATTCGCCGATGTGATATCATGGCAATTGTGGTAGACCTCCACTCCGACCCCTTAGGCCATCTTGAAGAGACCCTGGAGGTCCTCTCAGGACTGAGGATATTCCCCGAAGGCACCCCTATCCCCCCGGATCTCAAGAAGCCTCCCTTTATAAAGAAAAGCCTCGTGGTCGTTAATAAAGTGGATACGAAGGAGGCTGAGGAGGATTATCAGGTTTTCCTGGAGCTTTGCGAAACAGACCTGCCGTGTGTGCCTGTATCGGCAAAAGACAGGAAATACCTCCAGGACCTTTTGGCCAAGATCTTTGAGGTCGCCGGTATCATCAGGGTGTTTACCAAGGCGCCAGGGAAAAAACCTGATCTTAATGCCCCGTTTATTCTCCCCAGGGAGAGTACCCTAGAGGAGCTTGCCTCAAAGATACACAAGGATTTTGTTCGGAAGTTGAAGTATGCGCGGGTTTGGGGCAAGGATGTATTCGACGGGCAGATGATACAAAAGGACCATGTGTTACAGGACGGGGACGTGGTGGAGCTTCATATATGAAACCCGGGGTGTCATAGCTGTCCAAAATCGGCATAGGCTCACGAAGGCAACTTAATAATCTCAACAGGTTATGGCCCCAGAATCACGGTTTATAAAACTAGATTTCCTAATTGAGTCTATCTTGGCAGGAAAACGGCATAGAAGGCATCAGGCATTAGGCCCTAGGCGTCAGGCATTGGGGAGAAGGGCAAACATGTTTTTGTCTAAAGCCCAAAGCCTAAAGCCCATGGCCTATGTTACACTCCACTCCGGGAACATCCCCTGCCTGGCGCCGCAGGCCTGCCTGACTGCGCATGGCAGGCAGGGCAGACAGGCGTTCCCTTGCCTATTACTAGAAACCGATTTTGGACAGATTTGCCGGGGTGTAGGGTATGGGGCGCATGGTATAGGGAATGGGATGCATGGGGAGCCGCAAGGGGCAAAGGATCAACCAAGGGCGTATTTTCGGGGGAAGGGGATCCTTGGAAGGCTGCATCTATCGGATGAACTTCCCACCAACTCCCAGGGCGCTCTGAGCAGGGATGCTTAGGCCCCGATACTTATACTTTCACGACTATCACCGTGCATCCCGTGGCGAAGAGCGCCTCACCTGTAAGGAGTCAGATGCAGCCTGAAAAGGAACTCCTTCCCCCGAATGAATTTTGTAGCAAGGGAACGTTTCTCTGGAAGGGCTAGGGTGGGTAAAGGGGTTCCAGGAGTGGCAGTAAACTACTGGCGGCCCATCTTCCGCTTTCTTACCCTGTCCTTGATCCGGTTGATATGCCCCCGGCCCAGCCCCTTCACCTCGCATCCCAGCTCAAAGTACCTCTCTATTCTTGCATCATCCAGGATCCCGAAGCAGTCCACAACGGCTAGGGGGCCGCCAGCCATCCTCACCACCTCGTCGGGTTCAAGGGAAAGATAGGGCTTATGACGTACGGCAAAGATCACGGCATCCGATCCATTGAGGGCCTCCTCCAGGGTCTTGCTCATGCGAAATTCCGTGAGGTGCTCCTGGTTGCGGAAAAACCTGGACCAGCTCGTACCACGTGCAGGATAGGTGTCCTGCTTTTCAAGTTCCCACCAGTGGTCTACATAAGGGTCGTGGGCCTTAACATCTGCCCCCATCTCCACCAGCTTACGCACTATGATCTCAGAGCCACTGTAGCGGGTGTCTCCCACATCCTCCCGGTACGATACCCCCAGGAGGGTGATCTGGGAGGCTGCCACGATACGTCCCATATTCCTCATGGCATCTCGGACCAACTGTGCGGCATGGAGTGCCCTTGTGTCATTTATGTTTATTGCTTCAGGCGTGATCTTAAAGATGTCGTTTTCAAATCCCATGAGGTGCTTGTATGCCCAGAGGCCCAGGCCCCCGTCCTTTGGCAGACAGTAGCCTCCAATTCCAGGGCCGGGAAATATTATGTTGTTGTGGGTGGGCCTTACCTTTATGGCCTCAATAACCTTTATGAGATCAACCCCATTGGTCTCTGCAAACTTACTCCATTCATCCAGGAAGGCGAGGATTGTGGCACGAAAGCTGTTTTCCACGATCTTGCAGGTCTCGCTCTCAATTGGTTTTTCCAGCACGGTGAGGGGGTATTGTTCAACATTCAAGATCTCTGAAAGGAACCTGGTGACCTTTTCCTTCGCCTCCTGATTTATTCCGCTGCAAACCCGCCAGAAGTCCCTAACAGAACGCACGTATTCACGCCCCGGCATGACCCGCTCAAAGCTATGGGCAAGCAGCGGTTCTTGCTGTATCCCACGAGCCTTAAAGGCCTTCTTGATAAGAGGATAGGCAACGTATTCTGTGGTTCCAGGTGGAACGGTCGTCTCTATCAGAACGAGGCAACTGGGTTGGATTTTTTGGCCAATCACCTTGAAGCTCTCCTCAAGGGCAGTGATGTCAGCATATCCGCTTCGCAGGTTACCCAGTTCCTGCTTGATATAGTCACACTGAACATCCACCACCAGTACATCGGCAAGACTCAAGGCGTCATAGGTGAAGGTGGCTGTAAGGGTGCCCTTTTCAACGACACATCTTTTGATCAATGGTGCCACTTCTGGGTCTTCGGCCTTTATGGGGCACTGTCCCCTGTTAAACAGGGGAATCTTCCAG
>JALVSJ010000292.1 GCA_027024445.1 Desulfobacterales bacterium | reverse complement strand
TATGTATTCATCAAGGATAATGTCACCTACCACTAGGATGCGGGCACCGGAGAACCTTTCTAACGAGCCTACAAGTTTGTCTTTATTGTATATCTCATCTATCATTAAATAATCCTCAAGCGGGCTCTACTCAAAAAGGTATACAACAGAAATAAGCTAGCGTGTTTTTATAACACCAACACCCAACCATGTCTAGCAATTCAACTTACGCAAAGAATTCATTGCAAGGGGCCTTCATTTATATTTATTCTTGACTATCCCAATATAATAACTTACATTGCCAACCAGCCAAGTTGAAGCACAATGGTCGTAGCGCAAGGAGGGGGTAATTTCTAACTATAAAAAGGAGGTTAGAAATGAAAAATCGCCGTTTTTTGTTGGGAACAGCTCTTCTTATCCTATTATCCTTTGTAGCCCTTGCAATGGCCCAAGGGACGTCCTCTCTAACGCCGCCCGACATGCCTGCCAAGATGAAAGCCGCCATAGAAAAGAGTCTTCAAAACGAGAAAACTGCGGCTAAGACAAGGCAGGTCATAAAGCCGGGGGAGAAGCCTGGATATCTGGGTATTCCGGGCGCTCCAAAGCCTAACCTGATTGTAGGGCTGCTTTGGGCAATATGGGTTGGCTGGATTTTCTCAAGTGTGGGAGCCTTTGGGGGCATCATGGCTGGCGTTGGGCATATAACCATATTTGGTCTGGGTGACTATGCCAAGTCTTTTGGCAAAGGCAGTCCTGTCAACAAGCTTCTCACTGACTCGATTCGTGTTTCTAACCAGTGGCTTGTTGGTCTATCTGGATTGATATCCTCCACTAATTATTACCGTATGGGGAGACTCGTCGCTCCACTTGGACTGTGCTTGGCCATTGGTGGCATTGGCGGATCATGGCTGATTCCAGAGATAACGGCAGGTAAAATCTCCCTCAAGGCCTATCTGGGATGGTTCGGAATTGCCGTGTTTGTCATAGGTGCATATCTCATCTACCAGATGACGCCCGCCTGGGCAGCCAAGAAAAAAGAAAGTAAGGCTGCCGCAGATGCATACGAGAAGGCAGTAAAGGAAAAGGCGGATACGAGAGAGAAAGGCGTCCGCATCATTGAGGGCTCCTGGACTTTTATGATAATTGCAGTTGCCTGCGTTGTTGCCTCGGCACTATGGACTAACCTGATTGACGCTGCAAGATGGGTCGCATATGTTCTGTTGGTAATCGGATGGGTACTTACATTCTTCATTGGCAAGATAAGATTTACCTTTTACGGCCAGGAATTCAGTTTCACCGCCTGGGTGCCTATGCTGGGAGGTATATTCATTGCTGCAATAGCAGCTTTTTTGGGAATAGGTGGCGGATTTCTTTATGTTCCATTCCTAACCTCTGTCGCAGGACTGCCCATGTTCCTCGTGGCCGGAACCTCAGCTCTGGTGGTCCTGATCGGAATGATAGTTTCCATTTTTACGTATATGGTTGGTAAAGGGGTAATCGTATCATGGGGCCTGATCGGGGCTGAATTAATAGGAATTTTTATTGGGTCCATGTTAGGTCCCCGCACATCCAAGTATATCCCTGACAAGGTTCTGAGGCTCATTTTCATCATTCTCGCCTTCTATGTAGGACTCCGCTATACAACCAAAGGCTTCATAGGCAAGAGCATAGTACCTCCGTTCTAATTGCTACTGTTTGACATCTCTTTAACACTTGTGGCTCCGGCTCTCGGGCCGGGGCCACTGGTGCACCTTCTGAACTCTTCAATTCATGTTTGACATGAGATTCGATTAGTTGGAATAATGGAAGGCCAGTATTCCTTCACTTTTTTGGCCGAAAGGGACGTCACATGGATCCTGTCGTGGGGTGGCTAACCAACATTGATCCAATATTGATAGCGCCTTACCGGTGGTTTAGCAATCCACTTCTCGGATGGACAGTGGGCACGTTTACTCTTTGCCTTTGGGCTGTACTTCTCGGGGACCTGACAATTCTTTTAGCCTTCAAGATGAATGAAAAATATATAAGGAATTTGCTAAAAAACACGGACTACTACCATGAGCAGTCCATGAAGGCAAAGTCGATGGGAGATGAAACGGCCTATAGAAAAATCAACTGGCTAGCCAATGAAGAATTCGGCAAATCTTTTTTTGCACTTATCGCAATGGGTATGGGATCCCTTTGGCCTGCCTTTTTTGCTGTAGCTTGGTTAAACGAAAGGTTTGGGCAAATGACCTTTTTCGTCTTGCCACAATGGGCGGGAGGCTACCAAATTAATTTTATAGGGCCCTCCCTTGGCCTTTATATCATCGCAAGGTACGCCTACACCAGATCAAAGAAGTACATAAAGAGGCTGGCCTTCAATAATACACAGTCTGCCATTACAGAAAAGTAGCCTTTTATCCAGGGCTAAGCTGAGAGCGGAACTTTTCAAGCTGGTTGATATAATACTCTTTATTGTCTTTGGCTAGATCAAGGGCCTCTTTGGCTGTCTCCACCGCCAGTTGGCGGTATCCATTAACAAAATATGCCTCGGCCAGAGTATCCAAGTACGTAGAGTTTCTATCCTTTTCTACGGCCCGTTTAGCCATTGCAAGGGCTTCGTGTTTTTGCCACTCACTGCTATGAGGATCTGTGGCCAGGATCCAGGCAAGATTATTGAGAGCCACCGTGTTTTCAGGTTGAATTGCCAAAATTCGCCTGTAGGCCTCTGCAGCCTTCCTAATGTCTCCCTTTTTGTGATAGAGCATTGCAAGGGCCTCCCAGGCCGCCACATTCGAAGGCTCACTTGACACATTTTTTTCTAGAACTTTTGTCAAGAAATCGTAAGAAAAGCGATCTGTGGCACCGCTAAAATTTAGCTCATAACTGAGCGCGCCAACACACAGTACATAGAGCACAAACGCGACAAATACAAATCTGTTATGCCGCTTTGGTAAAGACGGGTCAGTGACCATCTTCCTCAGGCATTCAACCCTTTCCCGAATACTGTAGTGGTGCCAACTGGGAACATCGCGACTCTTGCCGCTCCACAGGGCAATTTTTTCCAGAGATTCTATGGTATATCTGGGTGTGCCCATCAATTGTGCGGAGTACAGATCAGCCTGACGTTCAAAGTTTCTCATGAAAAAACCCAATACATACCTGAAATACACCACTAGGGTCACAAGCATAGGAATGCTCAGTGCGAGATAGAAAAAGTTTATGGATGAACCGCTCTTGTTGGTCAGCAATTTGAGAAAAAAAGGTTGAGAGGCCACAAGATAGTAAAAGATGTCAAACAAACCCAAGGAAATAGCAATAAATCCTACAAAAAAGATCACATAGAACACCAGGTGCTTGTACTTGGCGTGCCCCATCTCATGGGCCAGCACTGCCTTAAGCTCGTCTATGGATAGGAGTTCCAGCAGTGCATCAGTAACAAGGATATATCTATACCTTCCAATCATTCCCATTATTCCTGCGCTCAGCGTTCGCCCTTCAAAGACAGGCCACCGAAGGATGCCTCGATAACTAAAGCCTTGCTCATCTAAGAACTTCTTCAAGGCCATCACCTTTTCATTCTCCCCCAGGGGCTTGCAACCCCATAGAAATTGGACCCACCGCGGCATGAAAATCATTAAGACAACCAGAAATATGCCAAAGAAGATGATTTGACCAGCAGGGGTGTCAAAAATTGAGCTCAATACTTTTAATCCCGAGAGTTCGATTAAATCATACACAAAAGAAAGGGCCATCCATGGCAGGAGGATTGGGAAATTGAATCGTATCTGGCCCAGCACATATGATCTCCTGGATATGCTGGATCCAAATAAGGCCTTGTAGCAGGGATAGGAAAAAAACCAGACCGTAGAAAGATACAAGAAGAAAATACCCAAAGCTGTCAAGCCTTGAAATAGTGAGGAATGGCTAAAAAGTGGGATACGGTTGAGCCAATATTTGATGTTTAGGATATAAACGTCAACAGCAAAAAGCACTATGGCGGCGATGGACAGTCTTGTAACAGAACTATGATATGACCGTGTAAGCTCCCCCTCCACCCCGTCGCTTGCTTTTATGCCTTTCATCAAATTCTTGAAGCGCAGATAACAGATCAGGGAAAACATAACCCAGCCAAAAACCAAACTCAGCCAAAAAAAGGGGAAGGAAAAAGGTGGGGTAAGATTAGCGCTGCCTACACTAAAGATGAGCAGTACAATAATAAAGTAGATGATGTTATTGAACATGTCTGCACAGAGTTACTATTGTCAGCAAACGAAGTAGAGTATCACGCTGCTTCCTGTCTGATAAACTCAAGTTGGGCCTCCCCTGGAGCAAGGGACTCATCTGCTACCAATGTTATCTCCACTCCATAACGTGATTCCAGTTCGGATAGTTCCTTTCTCTTTTTGTTCTGGAGATAGTTGGTCACTTCTTCTGGTAGTCGTCCTTCCACCGCGCTTATGCCTTTACGAGACAACCCCATGGATATCCTTCTCAACACTGACACCGCAGCAGATTCAATTGATTGGACCAGACCTCTGCCGTGACAATATTGGCAAACATGGTATCTTCGAGACTCTATCGGGGGCCTTATCCGTTGGCGTGATATTTCCACTAGCCCGAATTTTGAGATCCTTGACATATCAATCTTGGCCTTATCTTTCTTGAACTCCTCCCTCAGAACCTTTTCTACTTCTCTAACGTGTCTTTTGTCTTTCATATCTATAAAATCTACTACAATAAGGCCTCCAAGGTCGCGTAACCTTAACTGCCTAGCTACCTCCTTAGCTGCTTCGATATTGGTGCGAAAGGCCATGGTCTCAATGTCTTTACCCAACATCCCTTTGCCTGAATTGACATCGATGGAGATCAAGGCCTCTGTGGGATCAATAGTAATGTAACCGCCGGATTTTAAATTCACTCTATTGCTAAAAATGCTTTCAATCTGTCGTTCTACATCAAAGCGGTCGAAGATAGGGACGTTGTCTTTATACAGTTTGACTCTCCTTTGATATCTGGGAGAGATAATCTTCATATAATTCTTGACCTTAACATAGGTTTCTCTGTCATCCACCAGCACTTCACTTATATCAGCCGAAAAATGGTCCCGAAGAACGCGCAGACATACATCTTGCTCTTGATGGATCAACGTCAGAGGAGGTGCTTTTTTCACCCTCTTTTTAATGTCTGCCCATACTCTGAGGAGGCGCTTGAGGTCTTTAGATAATTCGCGCTTACTCTGGCCCTCTGCAGCTGTCCTCACAATATACCCCACTCCTTCGGGGAACTTGAATTGGCTCATAACCTTTTTTATTCGAGCCCTTTCTGCTTCATCCTCTATTTTCTTGGATATCCCTCCTCCCTCTCTGCCAGGCGTGAGAACCAGGAACCTGCTGGCAATTGACAAATAGGTAGTAAGATGATGCCCCTTGCGGCCAGGCATTTCCTTTGTCACCTGAACCAAGACCTCCTGGCCCTCCTTGACAAGGGATTGAATAGGTTGGGGCCTATCAAGGGCCTGAGGTCTGGTGAAATACTCAGGATGGATCTCATTAAAGGGAAGAAAACCGTTCTTTTCCAGACCTATGTTAACAAAACAGGCCTGCAGACTTGGCTCCATTTTTTCGATTATCCCTTTATAGATGTTGCCGACCTTTTCTTCTTCGCCAAGTGTTTCAATATAGAAATCCTCAAGCACGCCGTCCTTTACTATGGCCACCCTCGCTTCCTCTGCCTCTACTGCATTTATGAGCATTTTGGTTGCCATTTTCTTTCCTTTATCTATTTTCTATCCTTTCCCGACCCCACCACCAGTGGTGATTCATCTCCAAACAGCTCCATCTACGACACTCTCAAGCGTGCAGAACAGCTATTCTCCTCTGCAAGTTGTGAGAAAGCGGGTGTCAACGGATCCTGCCAGCTCAATGCCTTCTACCGTGGCGATTGAAATGCTGATGGGCCTGATACATAAATGTCCTTATGGCAGCCTCTCTACCTGGTTGGTAACTGGAGTCATAGGGGGTATCCAGATATGGCACGCCCAGCTTATCCATTAGCGGCTTCACAATTGCCGAGGTAGTAGTGCTGGGCATGCATGTAAACGGATAGGCATTTACCACACCGTTAAATCCCTCACGCGCATATTCTACAATACCGGCTATGCTCAGGCATGCTTCAGTGCCCACATCAAAGGTAAACAGATCCTTCTCTTTCAAGACCTTCTCCAAATGCCCGACCTTGTGATCGTGGGGAATATTGATAAGTTTCTTGACCCTTTTGTAGACCTGCCTCTGGCGGATTTCCTGGTAATAAAGATCTCCACCAAAATCCAGCATTTTCTTCAGATATTTTTTAACAGCGCCCAAGCGCAACTGTTTGAGTTGCAATCTCAACCCTATCTTCGCTTCTCTTAGCCTATCATAACTTGTATAGTTCATCCACTCGGCTATGGATGCATTCACTGCCTCACCGCCGTACTTTTCAAGTAATCTTATGAGGTTCTGGTTGGCATACACGTGACTTCTCACATATATTTCACCAACAATGCCTATGAGAGGTTTTGGAGGGATTGAAGGGTCAATGATTTCTTTCCCCTGCTCTATTACCTCCTCCAGCTTATCCAGGATTCTCTCGAAGTTCTTTTTCGGGCCATATACCTCGAAAACCTCCTCCATTAAATGCATGGAGTTTTCAATAAACTCATCGGCCATTCCTTTCTCTTTTTCATAAGGCCGAATCCGCCACAGCAATCTATCAAGTATGTCTGCAACTACCACGGAAAAATACGAAGCCTTTCTCAAATCACTGACTCTCTCTTCATCTATGAGACCCTCCAGAGAATATCCATCCCTTGTGGTCAGAGCTCCAATTCGAATCCTCTTGAACTCGGGAAAAGAGTCCAAGACTATTCGCTGGTATTTGTTATACATTCCAAAACGACAGGGCCCATCAGATTCGGGCATAAAATAGACATAGTCTTCGGGATCAAAGGCATCTCCCAGCCTTTCCTTCTCTGTTTTAAGGAAATACAGGATATCTCCCGTGGTGATCTGGCAGGGATAGCACTCCTTTCCCGATGTATATTCCTTGCCGAGATCCATTCCCTTAAAGGTCTCCATCACCTTGGCTTTGATCCCAAACCCCCGAAATGTAGCAGCCAGAAGATGTCCCCCGATCCTATTCATCTGTGGGATCAAGAAGGTTTTATTCTTTACGTTGAACCGACCTACGTTCTCCGTTAGAGTCTCAAAGCTGATAACCTTTGCCGATTCCATTTAATTAGCCACCTTTCTTGTTTTTTGACGAATCAATCCTTCTTTCTGCATGGTGTTTTCAATAACATTCTTGTAGGCCTCGAGCCTTGTCATTACCCCTGCAACAGCGCTATGCTCATCCAATTCAAGGATGAGATATGCTTTACCTTTCATCACATGTCTGTAAAAATGCTCCAGAAAAGAATCAGCCCCACAACTGAAGTTAGTAAGATGGAGCCCAAACATTTGAGGTATCTTTTTCACCAGCTTTGCTGTCCGTATTATCTGCGATCCCAATCCCCAATACATATTGGGAAAATCGGACAAATCCACTTGGGACACATCTATAAAATCCATGGGGAGCCCGGTGACTCCTATCTTCGCCAAGTTTTGCCCTAGCCTCAGGTTAACCCTTTCATCATAGAGGTTGTACGGCCTCCCTGTGACAACGACTATGGGTTCATCATCTGGATGATCTTGGATTATCTTTTGCCCTATCTTTTGCAGTTCCTTTATGAAAGCATTATGTTTTTCCAAAGCTCCGTGGATCGCATCTCGAATCCTTTTCCTTCCCACCCCTAGTTTTTTGGATATCTGCTCGGACAGTTCTAATGCCAATGTATCAGGGTCATATTTAAGATGGACCGTGGGGTTCAGGATATCTTTGGGATTAAGACCTAAAGCCGTTCTAACCATATAAGAGTTACTCTGGACCATCGGGCAGTAGAATCCAACTTCTGATTCTGTGGGAGTTGGCATGGTAATTGGTGAGGGCAGGAATAGAAATCGCGTTTTCCCTGCGATGGCCTTTACATGACCATGGGATACCTTAACAGGAAAGCATGTCTCAGCCACCATGGTCTCAATGCCTTCTTTTGCGATCTGGGGATTGGTAGGAGGTGTGAGAACCACTCTATAACCCAAAATATCAAAGAAGTGGGCCCATAGCACTGCGGTCTGGTGGGTATACAGTGCCCTTTGCATTCCTACCGTGGGCCGACCGTCTACTTCTAATATAGGCTTATCACCCAGTTCCTCGTACACCCCTTCCATATATTTTTCCCAGATCTTTTGTCGCAATAAGAAATAGTTCTCCTTCCTCCTTCCCTTTGCACGTGTCACGTCGTATCGGCCGCACTCACCACCCCACACACTACGGCGCCCGTCAAAGTCATAGATCTTCAGTTTGCACTGGTTGTGGCATGTGGGATCTGCGTGACATATTTTCTCCTTGTATTCCATCCTGTCATTGATCGCGTTTTCCAAACCTCGAAAATTACTTTCGCGCCTCCCTTCGGTTTTCATCTTCTCAAGCACGCTAACAGCAGCGCCATATGCTCCGAGTACCTCTCGATGCTTAGGCACGATCAGACCACGACCCAGTACGTTCTCAAATGCAGCAACTACGCCTTTGTTCAGCGAAGGACCTCCCAGAAACATAATCTTATTTCCTATCTTTCTCTTTCCCACAACGCGATTCAGGTAGTTATGTACAATGGCATAGCATAGGCCTGCTATCAGGTCCGTCTGGGGTACACCTTTTTGCAGATATGAAACCAGATCAGATTCCATGAAGACAGTACACCGCTCCGCAAGCTTCACGGGTGTCTTAGAGGACAGGGCAATCTCCTGGAATTCTCCAACGATATTTATGCCGTATTTATTCGCCAGTTCGTGCAAAAAGCTACCTGTCCCCGCTGCGCATACCTTGTTCATGTCAAAATCAAGAGGGTATGTGTTTGCAATGGAAATATACTTGGAGTCCTGCCCGCCTATCTCAAATATCGTATCCACAGAGGGATCAATTTCTACCGCTCCTCGGGCATGTGCAGTAATTTCATCAATGATCAAGTCCACGTTCAGGAAATCTCCAACCACATTGCGGCCCGACCCGGTTGTAGCTGTACCAACAATTTCCACCCTGTCGCCTACTTCATCTCTTATGTGCCGTAGGAGCCTTTGCGTAACTTCGATGGGTTTACCCTGTGTAGGAACGTAACACTTGTGTATGATCTCACCGTTTTGATTAATTAGGGCATATTTTGTGGTTGTGGAACCAATGTCTATGCCCAGGTACGCCTTGGTCCCTTCGGGCATGAAGCTTTTTTCCACCTCGTTTGACTCAGGGAAATGGGTCTTCTTAAGCTCAAGGCGCTTACCAATGGGCAGTGACATGTCTTGGAGTCTCGCGGATTTTTTGAGCGCTCGAAGGTCTACATCTCCTTCCTGTCCCATTTCAATGGCCTGCAAAGCTACGCCGATTGCACCTATGGAAGTGTTAAACGGGGGGACCACCAGATTCGGAAAGTACTCCTTAAAGGCATTTACCTGAAGCTGATTCTTTGAAAGGCCTCCTATGAAAATGATGGGTTCGGCCAGGTTTCTGTTATTTACTATCGTACTCATGTAGTTTCTGGCGTTTCCCACGTGCAGACCATGAATTATGTCCTCAAGGCGCTCTCCTCTGTTTTGCAAATGAATCATATCTGACTTGGTAAATACAGTGCACCTGCATGCAACATTGGCTGCCCTTTCGCTCTTAAGCCCCAGTTCAATGAAGTCCTTCAGGATTTCATCTATGTTGCGCTGAGACTGATCAACGTCACTAGAGTACATTGAAGTGGCAAGCCTCTGGGCCTGCTGATCAATAAATGATCCTGTTCCGGAAGCGCAGGGCCCATTAGTGGCAAAATGCTCCAGATCCCATCCGCCGTCATAATGCCTTATCTGGAAAAGGGCCGTGTCCTGACCTCCCATGCTGATAATGGTTCTCACGTCTGGCCTTACATACAGGGATCCCAAAACCTGGCTTATTGTTTCAAATTCATAAAACGCATCCAGATTTTCACTCAGCTTTTTCCCGTGGTTGCCAGTAAATGAGATTGACCGGATGGAATCAGCACCAAAGCGCTCTATGATTTCATCCAGCAGCGCCAGGGCCTCTTCTTCCACCTTTCCCAGATGCCTTTTGTATGGCGCTTCGTAGACAAGATGTCTTTTTTCATCCATCACCACGCAATTAAGGCTAACAGAGCCAGCATCCACGCCAACGTACAAGTTCTTTGCCATGTTGACACTCCTTATCTAAATCTGGGTTCCACAGCCAATCCTTGTCCCTCATCTCCAAAAACAATCAAAAAAGAACTCCGGCTCAAAACTCCTCTACCCTGTACCTTATACCCTACACTCTTAACCTTATACCTCGCACCTAGACCTTATCAGTGTGCCTCAGACCAATTATCCCCTATGCCAATATCGACCTTCAATGGGACATCAAGTGGGTAAACATTTTCCATTTCTCCCCTAATCAATGGGACAACTGACTTAACTTCGCGTTCAGGCACTTCAAACAACAACTCGTCATGCACCTGCAAAAGCATCTTGGCTTTGTAACCCTCTTTGTTCAATCGTTCGTGTAGGTTTATCATTGCCTTTTTAATGAGGTCAGCCGCCGTGCCTTGAATGGGAGTGTTAACCGCTATTCGCTCGGCCTCAGCCCTGACTACCTGTTTAGGATGATCAATGTCAGGCACATATCTTCTTCTATTGAATAGGGTTGTTACATATCCCTTTTCTCTCGCCTCCTTTATCATTTTTTCTTTATAAGCCAACACGCCCTTATATCGCTCATAATACGCTGCAATATACTGTTTTGCTGAGGAAAGATCAATCTCGAGTTCCTCGCTCAATTTTTGGGGACCCATTCCATAGATTATTCCGAAATTGATTGCTTTGGCTATTCTTCTCATGTCAGGAGTCACTTTATCAGGACTCACCCCCATGATCTCAGAAGCAGTCTTTGTGTGCACGTCTTCACCTTTTTCGAATGCCTCCTTGAATGCCGGATCCCCGGAGTAGTGAGCAAACACCCGGAGCTCAATCTGGCTGTAATCCGCAGAGACGAGTTTAAACCCCTTTTCTGCAATAAAGCCTTTGCGGATCTCCTTTCCTTCTTCACCTCTAATGGGAATATTTTGCAAGTTTGGATTGCTGCTGCTGAGTCTGCCAGTGGCTGTAACTGTTTGATTAAAGGACGTGTGGAGCCTGCCCGTAGAAGGCTCAACCATCTTTATTAAGGTGTCAAGATATGTTGACTTCAGCTTAGCAAGCGTCCGGTAGCGCAACACCAATTTCGGAAGCCTATTGGGGTATGTGGCAAGCTTTTTAAGAACTTTGACATCAGTAGAGTAGCGCTTGGTCTTGGCCGTCTTTCTTTGAACCGGTAATCGGAGTTTTTCAAACAGTACGTAACCCAGTTGCTGTGGGGAGTTTATATTGAACTCCATGCCTGCCTCTTCATAGATCTCGTGCTCGAGCTGTTCCAGTTCTCGGGCCATAGCAACAGACAGCGACTCCAGAAATGGTACGTCAATTTTTATACCATTCAGTTCCATTTGCATCAGTACAGGGATCAATTTCATCTCTAGTTCATAGAATAGCTCCTCATTTTTCTCTTTCTTGAGGATCTGCTCCAGTATCTTCATCAGCCTCAGGGTGATATCTGCATCTTCGCAAGAGTACTCTGCAGCATCCTCTATCTTTACCTGAGCGAAGCTTTTCGCTTTTTTCCCCTTCCCAACGAGTTCTCTATAGCTTATCATCCTATAGTTAAGGTACTGCTGTGCTAATGCCTCCAAGTTGTGCTGCCTAAGGCCTGGATTGATAACATAGGAGGCAACCATGGTATCAAAGTACAAACCTCTCAGTTCTACCCCGTGGAAATGAAACACTTCTGCATCATACTTTATGTTTTGCCCTACCTTGGCTATCTGCTCGTCTTCCAGCACAGGCCTCAACAAATCAAGGGCCTGGTCTAAAGGTAATTGCTCCGGTACACCCTTATATTTGTGACCCAGAGGGAGGTAGTGCGCCCTGCCCTCTTCCAGACAGAAAGAAATTCCCACCAGCTTGGCCTTAAAAGGATCCTCACTCGTAGTTTCTGTATCTACGCATACGAGCCCTCCAGCTTTTATGTCTGAAATCAATGTTGCCAGATCTTCTTTACTCATGCAAAGTCGGTAGTCTTTGTCGGTTTTCTCTCTCTCAGCAAACTGATCCCAAAGTTCACGGAATTCCAGTTCTCTGAATAGCTCCCGCAGTTGCGCCCTGTCAGGCTCACCAACCCTTAAATCCTCTATTTTTATGTCCAAGGGAACATCGCAATGGATCGTAACCAACTCCTTGCTCAGACGAGCACTTTCTGCCCACTGTCGTAAATTCTGTTTAAGTTTTTCGCCTCTAACCTTATCAATGTGATCCAACACATTTTCCAGGGAGCCAAATTCTTTGATAAGTTTTGTGGCTGTTTTTTCGCCAATTCCGGGCACACCGGGTATATTATCACTGGTATCACCTGAGAGGCCCATAACGTCGACAAACTGTGTGGGTTCCAGTCCATAGGCCTCTTTCAGTGACTCATAATCCGTCACCTTGTCTTTCATGGTATCCCACATTATGGCCAAAGGTGTGAGGAGCTGGCGAAAATCCTTGTCTCCGGTCACCATCACAACGCTATGGCCCAATTCTTGGCACTTTCGGGCAATGGTCCCTATTACATCATCAGCCTCATAGCCCTCTACTTCCAGCCTCTTTATATTGAGGGCGTCAATGACCTTTTTAACCACAGGGATCTGCACCGCCATATCTTCCGGCATGGGAGGTCTATTGGCCTTGTATTCCTTATACATTTCGTGACGAAAGGTGGGACCTTTTGCATCAAAAACAACAGCCACATATTTTGGCCTTTTCTCCTGAAGTAACTTCAGGAGCATTCTGGTGAAGCCTAGAATTACGTTTGTGGGGAATCCCTTTGAATTGGAGAGATTTCCTATAGCATGGTACGCCCGATGCAGGTAGGAACTACCATCAACTAAATAAACCGGCTCCTTCTTGGGTTCGGTTTCCACGGCTGGTGGCCTTCAATGTGAACACATTTGATTATTGGCTCGTTTCACTCCAGACCTATTTGGCATATTCCACAGCCCTGGTTTCCCTGATCACTGTGACCTTGATCTGTCCCGGATATGTCATATCTTGCTCTATCTTTTTTGCGATTTCCTTACATAACATATGTGCCTGATCATCATCAACAATCTTGCTCTCTACCATTATCCTGATCTCTCTGCCGGCTTGGATAGCATAAGACTTTTCAACTCCTTTGAAAGAAATGGCAATCTTTTCAAGCTCCTCGAGGCGCTTAACATAAGATTCAAGCATTTCCTGGCGGGCCCCCGGACGAGCCCCCGAGAGAGTGTCCGCAGCTTGAACAAGAACCGCCAAGATCGTCTCCGGTGGAACCTCCTCATGGTGTGCAGCAATGGCATGGACCACTTCTCTGGATTCGCCATACCTGCGCGCCAGATCAGCGCCAATAGCCGCATGGGGCCCCTCTACTTCATGGTCCACTGCCTTTCCAATATCATGCAGAAGCCCCGCCCTTTTTGCTTGCTTCACGTCCACCCCTAACTCAGCCGCCATTATTCCGCATAAGAAGCCAACCTCTATAGAATGCTGTAAGACGTTTTGTGCATAGCTTGATCGATATTTAAGCCGTCCAAGGAGTTTCACCATCTCAGGGTCAATTCCATGTACTCCCAAATCAAATGTTGCCTGCTCCCCGGCCTCGCGAATGCTGGCCTCGATCTCTTTATTGACTTTGGCCACCACGTCTTCAATTCTGGCCGGATGAATACGGCCATCATCTATGAGTCTTTCGAGCGCCACCTTGGCCACTTCACGTCTGACAGGATTAAAACCTGAGAGAATGACTGCTTCGGGCGTATCGTCTATTATGACATCAACCCCTGTGGCTGCCTCAATAGCGCGAATATTGCGCCCCTCTCTGCCTATAATTCTACCTTTCATCTCTTCGTTGGGTAGATTGACCACCGAGACAGTTTTCTCTGCTACGTAATCCCCTGCGTAGCGCTTAACGGCCAGTGCAAGTATTTCTTGCGCCTTCTTATCAGCCTCTTCCCGGGCCTCATTCTCTATCTTCCTGATGAGCTTTGCTGCTTCATGACGTGCCTCTGATTCCATAGACTCAATCAAGAGTCTTTTCGCATCTTCACTTGACATGCCCGCTATCTTTTCCAGCTCCTTCTTACGCTCTTCTATAAGTCTAAGATACTCCTGCTCCTTTTCCCTTAGTTCCCTTTCAGCCCTATCCAGACTCCTTTCCCTTTCGGAAACTTTTGTCTCTCTCTTTTCCAGTTGCTCCTGTTTTCGGTCCAGATTTTCCTCTTTGTGAAAGAGTCTTTTTTCCTGGATCAAGATCTGTTCTTTCTTCTCTCTGGTCTCCTTCTCGAACTCCACCTTCATTTGATACAAAGTATCTTTTGCCTGAAGGTGAGCCTCTTTCTTGATGGTCTTCGCCTCTTTTTGGGCGTCTGCCAGAATCTTCTTTGCATACTTCTCTATGGACTCTACTCTGGACTCAGTTAGTCGCTTGCGGACAAAGAAACCAATTAAGGTTCCAGCCACAAGTGCCGCAAAAGCGATGACTAATGCATATACATAGCTCATGGCCTTCTCTTACTCCTTTTACTTTGGACTGTGCGCAAATTACCCCCTCGGATAGTACGGTTACCATCCAAGGTTGTAGCCTCGGGCCGGAACAGGCACCATGTCAATGAAGAGCAACGGAGACAGGCGGGATTTCAGCAAAACTGAGAGGAGTGCATGAATCGGGTATTTCCCTTATTCGCTAATACATATGGCAGCCATTGGCGCTCGGATCAGAAACTCCAGGCCGCCAGAGGCAAGTTCCTCACGGGTGCATTTTGTCCTCTTGCAAATCTTCCTTTTTGATAAAATTGATTCCAAGAGACAACCAATAGTCCCATTGGAGGAAACAGCCATATATACAGGAGTAAATTCCTTGTTCCGATTCAAACCCACAGTCTCCTGCGAGTGCGCTGTCCAGCCCTGGATTGCGCTTCACATCCACCTAGGTATTAGAACCGATTCGTCTCAGCATGGCCTCGGTTCTAGACCGTATAATCTCTAACAATGCCTCGTGTTTTTCCAAAAGTTGAAAATAGTCGCTTGCAATATGGAAGGCAGCCAAAATCGCCAGTTTTTTTTCGCTGAGTGACGGACCCTGTTCCCTTATTTCTCTCAGTTTTCTATCCACAAAGTCTGCAACTTTTTTTACATGCTCACCGGTTTCTTCGCTTAGTAATTGATATTCCTGGTCAAGGATCCTGACAGTAACTTTTTCTTTCAAAGGCTGCCCCCGAGTAAGGGTTATTGCAACTCGATTTGTTCAAGCTTCTCCAATAGTAGCAGAATTTTCTGCTTTGCCTTGTCTCTCCCTGACCTTAAGGCATCAAGCTGCCTGGTTAAATCACTGATTTTTTCCTCCTGTATTTGAACCCTCTCAGATAATGTAGCATTTTCTTTCTTTAGATTTTCTAGGAGTTCCAGCAGTGCGTCAACTTTTTGCTCTAAAAGGTCAAATTGCTCTATATCCCCCGTGGTATCCATATCCATTTCCCACCTCACACTGAATTTAAGGCAATATTAGCTTGCCAGCTTTGAAAGGTCAATAAAAAAGGCAGGCCCTCTGGACCTGCCTTTGCAAAATATTCTTGCTATTTTGAACGGTTACATTACTTTCTCGGCTACCTTGATCCGCGCTATTGCCCGCCTCAGCGCTGCCTCAGCTCTCTGGAAATCTATGTCAGGTGTTCCTCGGTCTCTGGAAAGTCTTTCTTTGGCCCTCTCCATAGCCCTCTTGGCCCTCTCCACATCAATTTCCTTGGCCTTCTCTGCAGCGTCCACCAAAACTGAAACCTTGTTATCTGAGACCTCGGCAAACCCTGTCGTGACCGCCAAATACTCGGTCCTGCCATCAGCACTATAGCGCAACTCTCCCGGCAAGATACCTGTAAGGAACGGAACATGGCCCTGCAGCACACCAAACTCCCCAAGGGAACCAGGTGCCACCACAATATCCACCTGCTGACTAACAACAACCCTTTCTGGGGTTACAACTTCTAGGAACAAGTTACCCATAGATCCACCCTTTTACTTATTGGCAGCGGCCATTTTTTCGGCCTTCTCTACTGCCTCGTCAATCCCACCAACCATATAGAAGGCAGCTTCCGGCAGGTCATCATGTTTTCCTTCTATAATTTCCTTGAAACCCCTTATTGTTTCTTTCACAGGCACGTACTTTCCAGGGGTACCGGTGAACTGCTCTGCCACATGGAAAGGCTGAGACAGGAAGCGCTGTATTCTTCTAGCCCTAGCCACTGTCAATTTGTCCTCTTCTGAAAGTTCGTCCATACCAAGAATAGCAATAATATCCTGGAGATCCTTGTACTTTTGCAAGATCTGCTGAACCTGACGCGCTACAGTATAATGTTCTTCTCCCAGATAATTAGGATCAAGGATTCTGGAGGTGGAATCCAGCGGATCCACTGCCGGGTAAATACCAAGCTCCGCGATCGGCCTTGAAAGAACCACGGTTCCATCCAAATGAGCAAACGTGGTAGCCGGAGCAGGGTCAGTCAGGTCGTCTGCAGGCACATAGACACATTGTACAGAGGTAATGGAGCCCTTCTTAGTGGATGTAATTCTTTCCTGAAGTTCGCCAAGGTCAGTACCAAGGGTAGGCTGATAACCAACAGCTGAAGGAATACGCCCAAGAAGGGCCGAGACTTCCGACCCGGCCTGGGTAAATCGGAATATGTTGTCGATAAAAAGGAGGACGTCCTGACCACGCTCATCACGATAGTACTCTGCTGCCGTCAGAGCTGAAAGGGCCACTCTTGCCCTCGCACCAGGGGGCTCAGTCATCTGTCCGTAAATAAGGGCAGCCTTCTCGATAACACCGGATTCCTTCATTTCCAAGTAGAGGTCGTTCCCCTCTCTAGTCCTCTCCCCCACGCCTGCAAACACACTGATGCCACCGTGCTGCATAGCAATGTTATGTATCATTTCCATCATGACAACGGTCTTTCCAACACCGGCTCCACCAAACATTCCCATTTTGCCGCCTCTGGGAAACGGTACCAGAAGGTCGATAACCTTGACCCCGGTCTCCAGCACTCTCACGCTCGTATCTTGGTCCTCAAAAGCGGGGGCGTGCCTATGGATGGGGTAGAACTCTGTCGCGTTGACAGGACCCAAACCGTCAACCGGCCTCCCCACCACATTCAGAACCCTTCCAAGGCATGCATCACCGACGGGCATCATAATGGGTTTACCAGTGTTCTTAACCTTCATGCCCCGAACCAGACCATCGGTGATATCCATGGCAATACATCTCACCACTCTGTCACCTAGATGCTGGGCAACCTCAACGACCAGGTTATCTTCAGTATCATCTATGGCAGGGTTACTAATGGTCAGTGCTGTCAGCAACGCAGGGAGTTCCCCTTCGGGAAATTCCACGTCAACGACTGGTCCAATGACTTGTATGACTTTGCCCTCGTTCATATTAAATAATGCCTCCTTTTTGCCATTATGCCTTTCTAAGTGCTTCAGCCCCACCCACGATGTCCATCAACTCGGCAGTAATAGCGGCCTGCCTTGCCTTATTGTAAACCAGGGTGAGGTTGTCTATCATCTCTGAACAGTTCTTGGACGCATTGTCCATCGCAGTCATACGAGCAGCATGCTCACTCGTCTCATTCTGCAAGAATGCATTGTAAATCTGTACACTTAAATGCTTCGGAAGGAGTTCAATAAGGAGTTCCTCTGCACTCGGCTCTATCAAATATTCTGCGGCCCCGGATCTCTCCTCTCCCTCTTCTACACCAGGGGGCTCGATCGGTATCAGCTTCACCAGGGTGGGCTCCTGCTTGATCATGCTCACGAAGCGGCTGTACATCATATAGACCTCGTCCACCTCGTTATTGAGGTAGCGGTCTATGAACTCCTTGGCCATCTGATTTATAAATGCTATATCCACCTTTCCATAAATGTGCGTATGTGCAACACGGACCTCAAAGTCTCGCTTTGTGAAATAATCTTTACCTTTCTTGCCCACCAAAGTGAGGCTACATTGCCTCCCAAGGGCCTCCTGTTCCTGGACCCATTTTTCCGCATGGGTAATGAGGTGAGTATTAAAGGCCCCGCAAAGTCCCCTGTCAGCGGAAAAATGAAGCAGTTCCACGTTCTTGATTCCATCCCGTTTCACCAGTAACGGGTGGATGTCGGGCTCCAAGCGACTGGCCAGATGCCCAAGGACCTCCGCAAACTTGCGAGCATAAGGATCAAAGCTCTCCATCCGGCTCTGGGTGTTACGCAGCTTCGCAGCCGCTACCATATTCATTGCCTTTGTAATCTGGCGGGTCTTCTTTACAGCGCCAATTTTCCGCAGTATGTCTCTCAGTGTTGCCATAAGAACGTCTCTTTACTCTAAGAACTCAAGGTTATCGGTTTAGAGAGAGAAAAAAGATTGATCCCATTGAAATTCCTAAGATGCTGGTTGAAAAATCCCCCTGAATTCGTCCAGCGCGGATTTCAATTTTCCTTCAAGCTCCTCGGAAATGTCATTTTTCTCTTTTATCTCCTGAAGAAGTTCCGGGTGCTTGCTTTCCATAAACTCGAGCATCTGTTTTTCATAATCTGCAATAGATTCTACTGGCCATTCATCCAGGTAGCCATGGGCTCCTGCAAATAAGATCGCCACTTCCTTTTCAGCAGCCATCGGCTGGTATTGGGGTTGTTTGAGAACCTCCACCAGCCTCTGGCCTCTGGCCAATTGTTGCTGTGTAGCTTTATCCAAGTCACTGCCGAACTGAGCAAAGGCCTCAAGTTCCCTGTACTGTGCCATATCCAGGCGCAAGGTTCCCGCGACCTTTTTCATGGCCTTTGTCTGGGCCGCCCCACCGACACGGGACACCGATAACCCCACATTAATGGCAGGACGCACCCCTGAGAAAAACAGCCCGGGTTCCAGGTAAACCTGCCCATCGGTAATGGAGATCACGTTCGTGGGGATGTATGCGGAGACGTCACCGGCCTGAGTCTCGATTATCGGGAGAGCAGTCAAAGAACCACCGCCCAATTCATCATTTAGCTTTGCTGCACGTTCCAGCAGTCTGGAGTGATTGTAGAAAATATCGCCAGGATAGGCCTCACGGCCGGGTGGACGCCTCAGAAGCAGAGAAACCTGACGATATGCAGCAGCCTGCTTGGAAAGGTCATCATAGATGATCAAGGCATGTCTGCCACTGTCACGGTAATATTCCCCTATCGCACACCCTGAATAGGGAGCAATGAACTGCTGTGTTGCAGGGTCACTAGCACACGCCGCGACAACAGTGGTATACTCCATGGCCCCATGGCGTTCCAGGATATCCACCACCTGAGCCACAGTAGATTTCTTTTGCCCGATTGCCACATAGATGCAATAAATATCTGTATTCTTCTGGTTAATTATGGCGTCTACACAAATGGCCGTCTTTCCTATTTGTCGATCGCCGATAATCAACTCACGCTGTCCCCGGCCGATGGGTGTCATGGCATCAATGGCCTTAATACCCGTATACATGGGTTCCTTCACAGGTTGCCTGGCCACAACGCCCGGGGCCACCATCTCGATCCTACGATACTCAGTGGCGTTAATGGGGCCCTTGCCATCCAAGGGCTGTCCGACAGCATCAATAACACGCCCCAGCACCGCCTCCCCCACGGGAATCTGGGCAATTCTGCCGGTTCGTTTCACTGTGTCGCCTTCTTTGATCTGGGAGTCATCTCCCATAATGGCCACACCCACGTTGTCTTCTTCCAGATTAAGGCATAGCCCGTAGATCCCCCCCGGGAATTCAAGCATCTCCATGGCCATGGCCTTTTCGACGCCATAGACCCTGGCAATTCCGTCTCCAACGGACAGAACAACCCCTGTTTCACTGACCTCTACTCTCTTTTCATAGTCCTTAATCTGATCCCTTATGACCTGACTTATTTCTTCTGCTCTGATCTCCATTAGCTATATTCACCCCTTTTTAATGATTCTTTTAGACCCTCCAGCTGGGCCTTTACACTGCCGTCCAACACCATATCGCCAATCTTCACAACGACCCCCCCAATCAGGGAATCGTCTTGTGTTAGTTCAGCCTTCACCGTTTTACCGGTGAGTTTTTCCAGACCCTGTCGTAGTTTCTCAAGGGCGTCATCCCGTAAAGGCCGCGCCGTTATGATGTTTGCCCTGGTTATATTGGAGACCTCATCGGTGAGTTTTGTATAGTACTCGGAAATGGCCGCTATGGCCTCCATCCTGTCTTTATCCAGAAGCACTCTCAAGAAATTCTTTACAACGTCTGGAAAATCTGACTTGGCAAGTACCGCATCAAGTACACGAGTCCGCTCTTCAGTGGAAAATATCTTGCTGGAGATCACCCTATAAAAATCTTTATTTTCCTCACAGAATTGAACGAACTCCTTCAAGCACTTACCGTAGGCCTCGTAATTACCATCTTCTCGGCCGATGCCGAACAGAGCCTTTGCATACCTTCTGGAAATCTTGGAGCTAATCAATGTAACTTCTCCACCCTTTCTATGAATTCGCTTACCAAATTCTCTTGGTCTTTGTCTGTTATGTTCTTGGCAATAATCTCTGCTGCCTTCTTTGTGGCCAGTTCCGCAACTTCTTCCCGAAGTCTTGCCCTGGCAGCATCCATTTCTCTTTGGATTGTAAATTCCGCTTGCTGCAGGATTTGCTCCGCCCTCTCTTTGGCTTCCTTTATGATCCGCTCTTTCTCGGCAATCCCTTCCGCCTTAAACTGTTCCAATATCCTTTCTTTTTCTCGCTCGAACTCTTTCAACTTTTGCTCAAGCTCCCTGACCCTCGCCTCAGCCTCACTTTTCCCTTTTCGTAACTCGTCGAGCTTCTGTCTTATCTGTTCTCTTCTAGAAACGAAAAAATCCTTCAGGGAACCTTTTCGGATCACCACAAAAAGAATGATAACCATTAACGCGAAATTAATAATTCTAGCAACTAGATCTCTGACCGCACCGCCCCCTTCATGGGAAGCCGCCTCTCCGCCGTGCTCAGCAGCCCATAGTAGCCCTGATGGAACCCACACCAACACCAAGGTTCCTAATACCAAACATACCTGTCTAAATATCTTTGATAAGCCTTTTATCCGGCTCATTGAACACTCCTCCCCAATATCTTTTGAACAAGCTCGGCAGAGAAATTGGCGACCTGGCTCTCCAGCTCTTTTCGCACTTCTTCTACCTTGGCCTCGATCTCTTTCTTGGCCTCCTGAACCTTGTCGCCTGCTTTGGCCATGGCTTCGGACAAAATGGAGCGCTCCTCTTCTATCCCCTGTTCCTTAATAGCTTCCTTTTCTCGAAAGCCCTCTTTCCTGGCAAGTATCATCCCCTCTTCAATGCTCCTAGCATTCTCCTCCGCTCGAGTTTGATACTGCTGAATCGCGTTCTCGAGGCCCTCTATTTCCTCTTTTCTTTTTCTAATAATATTGCGGATGGGTCTGTAAAGGATAAGGTTTAATACAAACAGCAAAAACAGAAAATTAACGATTTGATAGATTAGCGAGATGTCAATCTTCAGCATAGCAAACGCATCCTTTTCTAAACTAATCCAATAGGTTCACGCCTCAACGGGTAACGCCTTTTACAAAAAAATAATTACCTTGTCAAAGCTTTTTTTAAGGGGTGGAATTTTTCTGCAGAAACTAGGAGATGACCGCTACTTTTTTTTCGTCTTCCTTGTCGAGCGACCGCATCTTGCACGTCCCTTCAAAGATGACACCCTCATCAATTATCACGACAGGTGACTGAATGTTTCCAAACACCTTCCCAGGGGCGTGAATCTCTATACGCTTAGATGCAGTAATACTGCCCTTGATTTCTCCGCTCACTATGATCTCTGACACATCGATTTCCCCCTCAATGGAGGCCGAATCACCCACGACCAATGTGCCCTCGCTGAAGATTTCACCTTTAAAGCGGCCATCCAACCGCACCGAGCCAGTGAAAGACAGCTTCCCCTCAAACTCAGTGCCTTCGCCCAAAAAGGCATTCATCTCTTCTTTAGTCTTCTTCATGACAGCACCCCTTCTACCAGTTTTGGCTCCTTACCATAAGGTTTCAGCTTTTGCAAGAAAAATCACAAAGTCTTAAAAACAAATAAATATGAAGTACTTTGAATCACTGATCTATGGTTTTTCACTCTCCGTTGCTGCCGCTATGCCCAAGAATATCTGGCCACAACACAACAAATCTCCTTGTATATTATTGAAACATAAAGCGCCTCATCCTGATGTTCATAAGTATGCCCAGCCCTGCCATAGTGGAAACCAGCGAAGAACCACCGTAACTGAATAGCACCAAAGGTATTCCCACCACAGGAAGCAGGCCTGTCACCATTCCTACATTTATTATTACCTGCCAGAATATTATTGCGGTTATCCCCATGGCCAACATGGCACCGAACTTGTCCTTAGAATTCTTTGCAATATATATGCCCCAGAGAATAATTAGGAGGTACAATCCCAGCAGGAATATTGACCCTATAAATCCCCATTCTTCTGCCCAAACTGAAAAAGCGAAATCGGTATGCTGCTCGGGCAAGAAATGAAGCCTTGTCTGCGTCCCCTGTAAAAACCCCTTTCCCCGAAGGAGACCGCTTCCAATGGCTATCTTCGACTGATTTATGTGATAACCAGCTCCGAGAGGATCCATGTCAGGTCTCAAAAAGGTGAGAATCCGTCGTTGTTGGTACGGCTTGAGGTGCAGCCATACAAAAGGGGCCACTATCATTACAGAAAGCACAAGGATTAGTATTGACCTCCAGTGGATCTTTGCCAAAAAAATTACTGAGGCACCCAAAAGTACCAACAGTAAAGCCGTTCCAAGATCAGGCTCTTTTACCACCAGCACAAAGGGACCAACGACAAGGGCAAACGGTATCCAGAGATCTCTCAACTTATATTCTTTGAACTCCTTTTTTTCACTGAAAAATCGGGAAAGAGCCAGGACAAGGGTAATCTTTACAAGCTCCGAGGGCTGAAATGAAATTGGCCCCAGGCTTAGCCATCTCTGTGATCCAGAAGATATCTTACCTATAACTAATACCAGCACCAGAAGGGCAATGGAAAAAAAGTATGCAGGATATGCCAGACGCTCAAGGCGGAAGTAGTTAAATGTGGTCATAAGGAAAAAAGCTGCAAAACCGAGTCCGTACCAGTATATCTGCCTGATGAATACATGGGAGCCTCCATGCTCCTTGATGGGGAATGTGGCGCTATACAGATTGACAATACTCGCTCCCGCGATGCACAAGAGAATTATGAGGATGAACCAATCGAAATTCTGTACGAGCCGACGATCAAACATTTGTTTTATCTGTCCCTGCGAATAATGCTATCAGTGTCTCCGCCCGGGTTAAGCATGCCTTTTTCCCGTAAATAGTGCTGTATCACTTGCTTTGCGATAGGAGCTGCTCCGCTGCCCCCATGCCCTCCATGTTCCACAAGAACACTCACTGCTATCTGGGGGTTCTCAGCAGGAGCAATGGCCACAAACCAGGCATGATCTTTAAACCTTTCGTCCTCAGTGTTATTCTTCTCGCCTTTTTCCAACCCAACCACCTGAGCTGTTCCCGTCTTTCCTGCCACCTGGATCCCGTCAATGGCAGCCCTCTTACCTGTGCCACGCCGCTCATTTACCACTCCCACCAGCGCATCCCTTATTATTTGCATATGTTCTTCGGAAAAGCTGAGTTGTCCTTTAATCCTTGGCCTGAAGGCATACAGAACATTTCCTTCAGTGTCCTGAACCAGCTTACTTACCTGCGGCTCGTAGAGGTATCCCCCGTTGAATACTGAAGAAATTAGGCAAGCCGCTTGAAGAGGTGTAATGAGTAGGTAGCTCTGTCCTATTGCAAAGGACAACGTCTCACCCATCTGCCACGGAATTCCCCACTTTCTCAGTTTCCATGAGCGAGTCGGCACAAGCCCGGACCTCTCGAATCCGAGATCAAATCCCGTTTTTGTACCAAGGCCCATCTTCCTTGCATAAGCAGCGATTTTGTCCGCCCCCAGTCTCTTGCCGAGGGTGTAAAAATATACGTCACATGACTCCACAAGGGCCCTGTGCAGCTTCACCTTTCCATGTCCCGCCTTTTTCCAGCATCGGAATGTCCTGTTGCCCACCTGCAGCCAGCCAGGGCACCATATCTCCTCCTCGGGATCTGCCGCACCTTCTTCCAGCGCTGCCAATGCCACCACGATTTTGAACACAGACCCGGGAGAATATAATCCGGCGATTGCCCGATTTTGAAGAGGGTACCTCTTACTGGTTACCATCTCCTTCCAAACGTCAGGGGCTATCCCCCCCACGAAGAGGTTAGGGTCAAAGGAAGGTTTGCTAACCATTGCCAGAACCTGTCCGTTGTTTGGATCAATGGCCACTACTGCACCTGTTTTGTCTCCAAGCGCCTCTTCAGCTACCCTTTGGAGTTCAAGGTCAATAGTGAGGTAAACATTGGCCCCAGGGTGCGGAGGCTGACTGGACACAACCCGTATCTGCCTGCCTGCTGCATCAACCTCTACCTGCTCCCCTCCCCTTAATCCCCCCAAGGATCGCTGCCATTTGAGTTCCACGCCAGCTTTGCCAACGAGATCCCCTACCCTGGCCCCAAAGTAACGCTTTGTCCTTAGCTCTTTCTCAGTCACTTCTCCGAGATAACCCAGCAGGTGTGAGGCAAGATCCCCCATGAGATAACGCCTCTGCGGTGCCACCCTGATCAAAACACCGGGTAAATTGAATCTGTGCGTCTCTATCAAGGCTACTTCATCCCTCGTCAGCCCCCTTTTTATACACACAGGTTGAAAGGGCTTGGCCCTTTTGACCTTACGAATCAGTTCTAGCGCACGACCTTGATCCAAACACACCAGCTTCGCCAATCTTTCTAACAGTGCCCCCGTATCCTTTACATCCTCAGGAACCACGCAAAGGTCGTATGAAGGCCTATTGGTCACCAAAAGGGCGCCGGTTCGGTCATATATTAGCCCCCTGTATGGTGGTATATCCTGTAATCTTATCCGGTTGTTCTCTGATTTGATCCTATATTGGGGACCGCTAAGGATCTGAAGGGACCATAGCTTTAACACAAGGATTGCAAAGGCTATCATGACCAACACACTGGCCTTTCGAACCTGTTTGTTCAGTACCTCTATGGAAATAGGATCAAGGATGGAAGTCTTCAAAGCTCTCCTGCCTCTACCATCTTAATGTTCTTGCAGGATGCCATTGTGAGGTAAATGGCCCCCAATGGACAAGCGAAGACGGTCCAGAAAGTAAAACACTATTGGAGCTGAAGTCACAGTCAAAATGAAGGTCAAAATGAGGGGCCATAGCAGAACGTCACCTACAGCCGCCTTTCCCCCCAGTGCCATAAGCAGAGCAAAAAACAAGCCCTTTTTCGTGGCCCAAGCCATTGCAACTATAAGTATCTGCCCCCTGGGATTGTTCAAGTGAATGAAACCGGATGCAAAGACGATAACAACCAAGGCACAGAGGTTCAGAAACACAAAAAGGCCTCTAAACCCTGCCGAATAGACATCCACACACATCCCCTGAATAAACGAGAAAAGACCTGCCTGGGATATACCGCTACGAAAATAAAGGTAAGCCATCAGAACTACAATGAGATCTATTCCTCCGCCTCCCAGAAAGACCTTACCCGCGAACTGTCCCTTAATCAAGGAAAATACCAGCCCCATTGCCCACACCACTGCATAGAATATGAAAGTTCGCCTCGTGGTCACCATTACTTACTCGAACCGAGTATTCTTTCTTAGTATTACCAAGACCTCTTCCAGCTTGGAGAAATCCACCGCAGGTCTCATCTCCACATCTTTAAACAGTTCTCCCGGCTTTTCGTCCACCTTCGTGATTGTGCCAAGGGGGAGACCTTTTGGGAACACCCCACCCAATCCAGAAGTTACAACCATGTCTCCCAACCTCACGTCACTTGATTTTACAATATAGGCCACCTTGCATAGTTCCTCAGAAATCCCCTTTACCATTCCCCTGTCACGCGATCTCTGGATGAGACAGTCCACAGAACTGTTCTGATCTATTATGAGCAACACCTTGGAGTAATGGGGAGAAATTGAGACTATCCTTCCAACCACTCCCCGGGCGTTCATCACCGGCATGTCTACAGTGAGGCCGTCCTTTTCTCCTTTGTCCGTGATAACCGACCTAAACCACCCGCTGGGGTCCCTGCCGATAACTCGGGCCGCCACCACCGGTTCGTTGAAGGTCTGTTTGAATTTGAGGAGGGCCTGAAGTCTTTCGTAGGTGGAAAGAAGTTCGCGATAGCGACTGTTTTCCAGCATCAGGCGCTGAACCTGCTTACGAAGTTCCTTGTTCTCCCGCCGGACCCCCACCAGATAGAAGTAGTCCAGCCAAAAGTTCTCAGCAGCATCTACTACACATGTAAAAAGCCTCTGAAGAGGGGCTGTGGTCTCAACTATTATTTTGTCGAGTAGGTTCCACTGTCGATTTGCCCCCGAACCAAAGGACAGTAATAAGAGGGCAATTATGATAAGCACTGCCCATATCCAGGCCTTCCTAAAGGGCGTAGAATCTCTCAACGATCGATCTCGTGCCTCGTTATTTATCTGTAATGATCGTCATATTTACCCAAAATCGGTTATTAGCAAATAGCGGGGAGGGCTACGTGAAATAGGCCAAAGGCTCGAGGTGCAAGGCGTCAGGCAAAAACATCTTCATCCTCCTCTATCCCCTGGGCCTAACGCCCAACCTCCAACGCCTGATGCCTAACACCTATATTATTTACTCAACTTATAGCCACCTCTTTTAAAATATCCATATTGTCAAGGGCCTTCCCCGAACCCAGCACCACCGTGGAAAGGGGATCATCCGTTATGGTTATGGGCAACTTGGTCTCCTCCCGCAAAAGCATATCCAGGTTCTTCAGCAGGGAACCCCCGCCGGTCAGCACAATACCCTTGTCCACAATATCTGCAGCCAATTCTGGGGGGGTCTGCTCCAACGCAATGCGCACAGTTTCCACAATTGTCTCCACTTGCTCTGAGATGGCCTTGCGAATCTCCTCCGAGTCAATGGTAAGAATCTTAGGGATACCAGTGACCAGATCGCGACCTTTAACTTCAATTGTCTCAATTTGCTCACTCGGATATGCGTTTCCAATGGTAGTTTTTATTATCTCCGCAGTCCTGATTCCAATAAGGAGGTTATATTTCCTTTTTATATGCTGAAGAATTGCCTCATCCATCTTGTCCCCGCCTACCCTCACTGACTTGCTATAGACAATGCCCGCAAGGGAAATAACCGCGACCTCTGTAGTACCCCCTCCTATATCTACGACCATGTTACTTGTGGGCTCGGTAATGGGCAGCCCTGCCCCAATGGCAGCAGCCATAGGTTCTTCAATAAGAAAGACCTCTCTTGCACCTGCTGACTCGGCAGACTCCCTGACTGCGCGCTTCTCAACTTGTGTAATTCCGCTGGGCACGCAGATTATTATCCTGGGTCTCACAAGTGTCCGGCGGTTGTGCACCTTCCGAATAAAGTGGCGGAGCATCGCTTCTGTTATCTCGAAATCTGCTATAACCCCATCCTTCATAGGTCTTATTGCCACAATGTTGCCCGGCGTCCTGCCAAGCATCATCTTTGCCTCTTTGCCCACAGCCAGAACCTTATTCGCTCCCCTACCATTCTTTCTCACCGCCACAACCGATGGCTCACTAAGGACAATGCCCTTGCCTTTCATGTAAACGAGAGTGTTGGCGGTTCCTAGATCTATGGCCAAATCATTTGAAAACCAGCCTAAGATTGGGTCCAAAAGCATCCTGCTCTCCTTTCATATCCTAATAGTAATCCTCTTTTAAAATCGGTAAAAGTCTTATTTGCCTTGACAAACTTTTTGGCTGGTGATTAAATGAAGTTTTGTATAAAATTTCAACCAAGGACTTGAAAAAACTATGAAACGCACTTATCAACCCAGCAATATAAAGCGTGCAAGGACTCATGGATTCAGGGCCAGAATGCAAACAAAAGCTGGCAGAAATGTTCTAAAACGAAGACGGGCCAAGGGGCGGAAGCGCTTAACCGTATAGCAGCACATGCCCATGAATTCTCGACCGGACCCTGATGTCATTGAACGTTCTCAGTCCTTTTCAAAAAAAGAAAGATTATTGAATCGTTCAGACTTTGTCAATTTAAATCGGTCGGGAAAGAGATATCAAACAGAACATTTTGTCGTGCTTTTGAAACCGAACGGCCTGGGCATAAGGAGACTGGGGATAACGGTCACAAAGAAGACAGCTAAAGCTGTCAACCGAAACCGTATCAAAAGGCTGATTAGGGAATTCTTTAGGCTTAACAAGCGAAGATTGCCGCAAGCCCATGATTTCGTCATCATTGCGAGAAAAGATGCCTCAGGGTTGAACCTGAAGATGGTGACAGAGGAACTAGGTGCAATACTTTTTGAAAACAAAGATTTTGGGTAGCATAAAGAAAGGCTTTATCGCCTTAATTAAACTATACCAGTTGGCCATTTCTCCCTTTTTGCCTCCATGCTGTCGCTTCCACCCCTCTTGCTCTGAGTATGCCCGTCAGGCCCTTGAAAAATATGGGATTATCAAAGGAGGCATGCTTTCATTGTTTAGAATTTCCAAATGCCATCCTCTCCATCCCGGGGGCTACGACCCAGTACCATGACATGATGGGGCCATCAGCAGAGTTATGCCAGAAGACCCGGCAGTGTGGCCTTATGTAAGGTCCCGGTATCACATGTCCCAGGTGTTTTGCAGCGGGCTGTCATAGGGCTGCTGTGTGTGCATACAATTTCCCAAAAGACAAGGAACAAATATGGACAAAAGGACTTTACTAGCATTTGTGCTCTCTTTTATTGTGTTATTTCTGTGGTCAGTGTTTTTTGCTCCCAAACAAAGTGAGGTAACCAAAAAGCAGGAGTCCCAAGCGGGGCTGTCTCAAAAGGCCCCACAACCAGAGAAAAAGAACTTGCAAGCGCCTGTTCCTGAACCTGAGCCTCCTAGTGTTCCGGCATACTCAAAGAAAGACATCCAAGAAAAATTCATCGAGGTTGAAACGCCTTTGTACAAGGCTGAAATTTCCAACCTTGGTCCCACCATAAAAAGCTTCAAACTCAAGGGATACAGGGAAACCATTGATCCTGACTCGCCGCTGGTGGACCTGGTCGACCCTGGTGTCAGAGATCAATTCCTGTGGATAGGCCTTGCCAGAGATACTCTGGAAGGAGAGGGAATTAAGGCATTTGAGACAGACGCGAGCATAGTTAAACTTGATCTTGATAAAGGCTCTGCTCCTCAAATGATCAAGTTCTACGGAAGGACAACTGACGGCCTATATGTCGAAAAAGCACTCAGGATTTATCCAGATCAATATAGGGTAGATCTAACCGTAAGAGTGATAAACCAGAGGCCTAATATCCTGAAAGGGCGCTTTGTCGCCAAGGTGAACGGGTTGCCTCCCCAGAAAAAGGGAGGGTACTATGCACCTTACACAGGGCTTATTGCTCTGGCTGACGGGAAAATTAAGCAGATCAAATTCAAGAAGAAAAAGACTAAGAAGAAGCTCGAAGGAAATCTACAATGGATTGCATACCAAAAGAATTATTTCATGTGTGCAATTATCCCGGAGGATGTGGGGGATGCTGTTTTCCAGGCTCTGTGGGATCCCGACACAGGCAAACAAACCGGGATGCTTTTTGGACCTGTTATCTCTGTAGCTCCCGAATCAGAAGCCCGCGCCTCTTTTACACTCTTCTTGGGCCCACGGCAGCTGACAGTCCTGAAGCAGTTTGGAAAAAATCTCGACAAGGCCGTAGATTTCGGTTGGACCAATATAATTGCCAAGCCTTTACTCTATACTCTCAGGTTCTTGTATAAATACATCCACAATTATGGCGTTTGCATCATACTCCTGACCATTCTCATTAAAATCCTTTTCTGGCCCCTGACCCATAAAAGCTACAAGTCCATGAAGGAGATGCAAAAGCTGCAGCCCATCATGGCCAAGATAAAAGAGAAGTACAAGGATGACCGTGAACAGATGAACAAGGAAATGATGGCCTTATACCGAACGTATAAGGTGAACCCCATGAGCGGGTGTCTGCCAATGATCATCCAGATCCCCGTGTTCTTTGCACTCTACAGGATACTGGGCAAGGCCATAGAATTAAGGCATGCACCATTTTTCCTGTGGATCAATGACCTTTCAGCGCCTGATCGCCTTTTTCACTTTTCTTTCAAGATCCCGTTTATGGCACCTCCTTATGGGATACCCGTATTAACATTGCTCATGGGCGCTTCCATGTATATACAGCAGAAGATGACTCCCACCCCTGGTGATCCTACTCAAGCCAAGTTTATGATGTTCTTACCTATAATTTTCACCTTCATGTTCATAAACTTCCCATCAGGTCTGGTGCTTTACTGGCTGGTAAATAACATTTTGTCCATTGGCCAGCAATATCGCATTCAGAAACGACCAGCATAGTATTTGGAGGGCAAAAAATGGTAGAATTTGAATTCGAAGGAAAGACCACAGAAGAAGCTATTGAGAAAGCATGTAAGGAGCTTAACCGACCCAAGGAGGAACTCGATATCGAAATTCTGGAGCCCGGATCTGCTGGTATCTTTGGTATCGTGGGTACAAAGAAAGCAAAAATAAAAGTGATAATTCCTGAGGAAGAAGCGAAACAGCCCGAGGAAAAAGACGAAGTCGCCTTTGCCAAAAAGACCTTAGAAGATATCTTGATGTTGATACCCACTGAAGCAGAGGTGAAGGCTGGAATCGAAGACGGCAAGATTGTCTTGGACATTCATGGGGATAAATCCGGACTTCTCATAGGCAGGAAAGGCAAAACCCTTGATGCGATTCAGTTTATAGTCAATAAGATCATTAACAAGTCTTTGTCCAGAAAAGTCCAGGTTGTTGTAGACGCAGAAAACTACAGGCAAAGACGACGCGACTCCCTTATACAAACGGCCCTTAAGCTTGGAGACAAGGCCAAAAGGATAGGAAAGCCCGTGACAACTAATCCTTTAACCCCGAGAGAAAGACGGATAATACACCTTGCACTTAAGGACGATCCTCAATTGGATACCAGGAGCAGGGGTGATGGATTGTTGAAAAAGGTTCTTATCATTCCCAAGAAGAAGGGCTAATCCTTACTGCTACACCCTTAAATGGGCCTTGTGCACGCTGGATGGAGCAAAAGGCAGACACAGATACCATTGCAGCCATCGCAACCCCCATAGGTCAGGGGGGAATTGGAATAATCCGCATTAGCGGGCCCGAATCACTGGAGATCTTAAAGAGGCTCTTCAGGCCGAAACGCCCAGTCGAGCAGTTCAAGAGCCACCGGCTATACCTTGGCCACATATTTGACCCGGGCACGGGCATGTGTCTGGATGAAGTGTTAGCCACCTACATGAAGGCACCCCGAACTTACACCAAAGAGGACGTCGTAGAGGTTAACTCACATAGCGGCTATTTTATCCTGTCTAAGATCCTTGAGTTGGTGCTTGAATCAGGGGCCAGAATCGCCCAACCAGGGGAGTTTACTCTTCGAGCATATCTTAACGGACGTATAGACCTTACACAGGCAGAAGCGGTTGTGGACCTCATAAATTCTCGTTCCGAGCGTGGACTGTACCTGGCTTCAGAGCAAATCCGTGGCTCTCTCAGAGACAAGATTAATGCCTTGACAGATCAATTAATCCAGATCCTGGGACAAATTGAGGCCGCCATCGACTTCCCTGATGAGGAAGACACCTTCCTGGATCGCGAGGGTGTTGTAAAGATCCTTTCAGACCTTATTACTCAGATCACCAGCCTCATAGATGCGCATTCGGAAAAGAAAACATGGATTGAGGGGATCAGTACAGTTATCGCTGGTAGGGTCAATGTAGGAAAGTCCAGCCTTCTTAACCGAATTTTGGATGAGCAAAGGGCTATAGTCACTGCTATCCCCGGTACAACAAGGGATGTGATCGAGTCTATTCTGAGCATAGAAGGGGTGCCTGTGCGATTGATGGACACAGCAGGAATAAGGCAGGTCACTGACGACGAAGTTGAAAAAATTGGAGTTCAGCTCACAGAGGAAAGGCTCAAGGAGGCAGACCTGGTACTTGCTGTGTTGGACCAGAGTTTGCCCCTAAGTCCAGAGGATATCCAACTCCTTGAAAAGATAAGGCACAAGACGGCCTTGCTTGTTTTGAACAAGATTGACCTTGCCCCGGCCATTGATTGGAATCAGGCCCTCAAAGACCTCCCCCCATTTCCTACCCTCAAAGTCTCTGCCCTTACCGGAGAAGGAATACCAACGCTTAAGAAGGAAATCGTGAGGTTGGTCATTGGTACTGATAAAGACCTTGACCCTTCAGGCATCGCTCCCAATATCAGACAAACCAGGGCACTGAAGGAGGCCAGAAAGTACCTCGAGAGTGCCCTTCAGGCTATTACTGAGGGTACACCATTAGAGATTAGCGCCTTTGAGCTACGAAATGCACTGGACAGTTTGGGAGAAATTGTAGGAGAAACCACGCCGGAGCACGTGCTTGAAAGCATTTTCAGCAGATTTTGCATTGGCAAATGAGCCCGCCTCTAGCCCGCCTTAAAATACGTCTTAACAGTTTTTATGGCGCAATACTTCCCGCACATGGTGCACACATCATCTTCGGCAGGGACGCTTTTCTCCCGGTAACTCCAAGCCTTTTGGGGGTCTACGGCAAGCCGTATCTGTGTATCCCAATCTAGATTTTTTCTCGCCATTGCCATCTGCCTGTCCCGTTCGATGGCCACCTTGTTACCCCTTGCAATATCAGCAGCATGTGCTGCGATCTTCGTTACCACCACTCCTTCCCTCACATCCTCAACTGAGGGGAGGCAAAGATGCTCTGCGGGGGTTACGTAGCATAGAAAATCCGCACCCGCCGCCGCAGCAAGGGCGCCACCTATGGCACAGGCCACATGGTCATATCCCGTTGCCACATCCGTCACAAGGGGGCCTAATACATAAAAGGGCGCGCTATTGCAGAGTTTCTTTTGGATCACCACGTTCGCTTGGATTTGGTCCAATGGCACATGCCCGGGGCCCTCTATCATTACTTGCACTCCCTTGTCCCAGGCCAGCTTGGTCAAATGCCCCAGAGTCATAAGTTCGTGGATCTGGGCCCTATCAGTGGCATCTGCTATACAGCCTGGTCTCAGGCCGTCACCCAAACTCAGGGTTATGTCGTACTTACGAGCAAGCTCCAAGAGTCTGTCGTAGTACTCGTATAAAGGGTTCTCCCTGTCATGATGAAGCATCCAGGTGGTGAGGAACGCCCCTCCTCTGCTCACTATATCAGTAATCCGTCCCTGAGCACGGAGCATTTCAAGGGCAGCCTTTGTGAGTCCACAGTGAACTGTCATGAAGTCCACCCCGTCCTTGGCATGTCTCTCAATCACCTCAAAGATATGATCTACGCTCAGGTGAATGAGCCCCCCGGAGTTCTCGATTGCTTCAATGACGGCCTGATAAATGGGTACCGTGCCCACGGGCACCCTTGAATTTGCAATGACCTGCCGTCTGCATTCATCAATGTCTCCGCCAGTAGAAAGATCCATGACTGTGTCAGCCCCGGCTTCAATAGATACCTTTAATTTTTCCAATTCTTCAGGCAAGATGGCCCTATCAGAGGAGGTGCCGATATTTGCATTGACCTTCACGAGAAGCCCTTCTCCTATACCACAGGGCTCCAATCCCTTGTGTCTCTTGTTATAGGGTATGACTACCCTGCCTTTGGCAATCTGCTCTGCGAGCCATTCAGGCTCCACATTTTCCTTGCGGGCCACCTCCTGAATCTCGGGTGTAACCAAACCCGCCTTTGCGTTTTCCATTAGAGTCATAGGTCTATTTCCCTTTCATATATTCTTAGTCTTCGTAGATCCATATCCGGAAGTGATACTACGGTCTCTTCGTTGTCTGGCCTCTCGCATTACTGTCCTCCTATAAGCCCTCCCAGCGGATTCACGGGCCCTGCCCCTTTTCCTAACGAATAACTATGCATTATAGCAAATCTCACAAACTGATGCGCCATTTTTGTCGCATCAAATACATTTTTTCCACTGGCCATGTAACAGGCCACAGCAGTAGAAAAAACGCAACCCGTACCATGGGTGTTGGAAGTCGAAAGCCTCTCACCCTCCACCCACGCTAACTTGCCTCTCTCATATATCAGGTCAGAACTGCTCTCACCCAGATGCCCACCTGTCACCACCACAGCCACCCCTGTTGCACCTATCCGTTTGGCAGCATCAATCATATCTTTCTTGTCTCGTATCCTTATCCGTGCCAGGCTCTCCGCTTCGGCTATATTCGGGGTCACCACGTCGGCCAGTGGCAAAAGTTTGCCTTTTAAAGTATCTACATCCCCCGGGTCAAGAAGATTTCCTCCCGCCGATGCCTTTAGCACTGGATCTAATACTATGGGCGAAAGTCGCCACTCCCCTAAGAACTCAGACACAGCCACAATGGCCTCACTGCTACCCAGCATTCCAATCTTTACCGCATCAGGAACGACCTGCTCGATTACTGCCTGTGTTTGGGCCTTGATAAAGTCAGATGGCACAGAGTAGGCCCTCTTCACCCCTCGCCAATTTTGCACGGTCAGTGATGTAATGACTGTGGCAACATGTACCCCTAGCGCTGCACCTGCTTTAATATCTGTCTGAATACCGGCACCCCCTAATGGGTCTGATCCGGCAATTACAAGCACACACTTTACGCCCATGATTCTCCCTTTATCTTCTCTTCTTGTTCTCTTCCTTATCTCCTCGAGCTTTTTGGTTTACTTCACATCAGCGCTGGATTCCCACTAAGCCTATTTCCATTTCTCATAATTTTACAACTAACAACGCCTCTAAGGCCAGTCAACGGAAAAGAATGCTCTCTGGAGTTTTGGCCCCTACCTGCCGAATTAATGAACAGGAAGCGGGTCAAAAGGGGCGCCTTGACTTTCCTTAGAACCCTACACTATAAGTTTTCAGTAAATAGGAATTTTCTCCTTATTTCTTTTGCCTATTGAGGAGTACATTTGATGAAAAGGCTGTTGGCAGCCACCTCTAAATTCTTCCCACTTCTCATCACGGCTAGTTGTATTGCGGTGGTTTTACTGCTTTATGTATCAGGTCTCTGGCTATTAGATTTCCTTGAACTCAAGACGTATGACCTCAGGCTTCAATACCGTGGTCCTTTGACCCCCGGGTCCAATATCGTATTGTGTGTAGTTGATGAGAAAAGCCTAAGACAAGAAGGCAGATGGCCTTGGCCAAGATGGAAAATAGCAAAGCTGATCGATATTCTCTCGAGCGAAGGGGCGAAAGTCATCGCTTTTGATATTGGTTTTTTTGAGCCAGATGAATATGTGAACAAAAGTCTGATTGATCTTCTTGAGACTGAAATCAAAAAGGGCCACACAACGAAAGATCAATTGCTCTCTTTGATGGAAAAATTTAGAAAGCAGTTTGACAATGACCTGATACTGGCTCAGTCAATGAGAAACTCAAAGGCACGGATAGTCCTTGGCTATTTCTTTCATATGAGCCCTGACAATGTGGATTTTAAGTTGGATCATAAGCAATTAATGGGCCGTCTGTCTCTGATAGAAACCTCAAAATACCCCATCGTGGTCTACAAACGGCATGGCTCGGATTCTTCTCCATTTACAAAGGCCTTTGCCCCCGTACCCAATCTCGAACAGCTGACAGAATCAGCTGAATCCACCGGGTATTTCAACATATTTCCGGATCCTGACGGCATAGTTCGAAGGATACCTCTTGCTATTCAGTGTGGGGCTGACGTGTACTCACCACTATCAATACAAGCGCTGTGGAACGCCCTTGACCGACCACCGCTAAGCGCTATTGTATCAGGTTACAGGGTAGCGGGGATCAAAATCGGCAAAACCTTTGTTCCCACCGACGAGAATGGCAATCTTCTTATTAATTATTTAGGTCCCCCTAAAACCTTTCCCCAATACTCGATAACTGACATCTTGGAAGGAAATATTCCCTATTCCAAGCTCAAAGGCTCTATAGTCTTCGTGGGGGCCACAGCAGTAGGTATTTACGACCAAAGGGCCACTCCTTTCGGCCCCGTGTATCCGGGCCTTGAAGTCCATGCAACTGTTGCAGATAACATCATGACCCATCGTTACATTGTAAGGCCCAAATGGTGCAGTGTGGTGGACCTGGTCACCATCACTGTCCTTATTCTCTTGGCGGCCATGGCCATCTGGCTCTTTGGTCCCTACTGGGCGGCCTTTGTGTGCGGAGGATTGTTTGTAGCTCAAGCGGGAGTTGCTACGGGTCTGTTTTGGAGCCGTGGCCTTTGGCTAAATATAGTATACCCTGGGCTCTCCCTCGTTATGGCTTATGGGTCGCTTACAATATATTACTATGTTACGCAGGAAAAGGAGAAAAGGAGGCTCAGGTCCGCGTTCCATCATTACACATCGCCAGTGGTAGTCAAGCAACTTCTAAAGAAGCGTTACGACATCGCGCTTGGAGGGGAAAAGAAGGAACTTTCAGTCCTATTTTCAGATCTCCGGGGATTTACCAGACTCTCCACTGAGTCCTCTCCTGGGGAATTGGTTTCCCAGCTAAATGAATACCTGACTGCCATGACAGATATCGTGTTCAGTAATGATGGCACCCTTGACAAATATATCGGTGACGGCTTGATGGCCCTGTTTGGTGCACCCGTGCCTGTCGCCGAGCATCAGTACAGGGCCTGTAATGCTGCTTTAGAAATGATAGACATGCTGGCCAGCCTCAACAACAATTGGGTTGCATCCGGCAAGACACCTTTGGATGTGGGCATTGGGATCAGCACAGGGTCAATGCTGGTCGGCAACCTCGGCTCCAGACAAAGATTTGATTACACCGCCATAGGAGAGA
>JALVSJ010000291.1 GCA_027024445.1 Desulfobacterales bacterium | reverse complement strand
GCTATGAACATTAAAACCATTGTCGAGATAGCCAAGGCCGTAATTATGGCCATCTCCCTGGCTAGGTCTATTAAGGACGAATTTGACAAAAAGAAAGAAGATGATTAATTTATAATTGTCATAACCTCCTTATCGCCTCCCACCACGGTAAGGACATTCTCCAAACAGGGGGCTGCGTTCGTGGCCCCTTTCTTTTTCACCATTCAGTATTTGTCGTGCGAATCTTGCATTTCCTCCCCAGGATATTTCTGATTACCTCCAGGGCTTCAGCCCAATTAAACTGTTTACAAGATGAGATTTCGAGCCTCATAAATCTTCTCTCTGGCCAGGTGTGAAGATATATATGGCTTTCAACGAGAATGGCTCCACCAGACACCCCATACTCCCCTCGGTATCCCTTCAGGGGAATAGGAAAATGCCAGAACTTCATGGAATCGGGAACCAGTGTCATGTCGATAGCTTCAACTATCCTCTCAATCAAAAGCCTCAAGACACCCTCATCAGAAAGGAGGTGCTGGTCTTTTACATCCGAGATAGAATAGCAAGCTGTCTGGCCCCTCAAAAATCCTTTTTTTTCTCGTAGAAGCTGTCCTACAGCCCCTTTAAGCATCTTTTGTCTCACAAGATATACCTCAGTATATGTTTTTGAATCAAATCTCCTCAATAGCCTGTAATCGAAGATTAGCGCACCTTATAGCATCTGCCTTCGGAAAACACTAACGCATTTGATAAAGCATGGCTCTCTTGTCGATGTTATAGAGTTTTTTCATCTGACCCATCAGGTCATTCTTTGTGAGAATCTTGAAGCCGTGTCTGACTGCCCACATATTGTACTTGATAAGTAATTCCTGGGCTTCCTTGATTCGACCAGTCCTCAGCAATTCATAGATCCTTCCGGTAGTACCAGAAGCATATTTCTTGATGTTTGAATAGTTCCAGTACCTCTCCCTCGCAATAGATTCACGTGCAGGAGTAAAACCGAAGGCTCGCATCCTTGCCTCGCCCTTAGTGTACTGGAAGGGCTTGGCGGGAATCTGCGAGTAATCATAAACAGGCAGTCCATGGCTCGTGGTTTCATAGCCACGCAATAACCTGATAGCCTTGGCTTGGTGTCCAAGCCCTCCGGGAAGCAACTCCTCCCATGCTTTCGGATTGCCTTCAATAGCATGACGGACTCCCCGGATTACTCTTGCTCCCATGGCAGCCGAAGGTCCAAGAAGATCTTGCAGGAGATCCTTTTCGCTTCTCGCTGTTACAAAGGGCATGTCCACCTGAAGAGATCCACTCAGATCTATGGCGTATGGATCGGGCAAGGCTGCAGGTAATCCATGGTAAACGATATCTGTAAGCGTTTTGCCTAGCCGTTTCTCTACCGCCTTGTGGGGATCAACCCCATAATCTCTCTGGAGTTTCTCGTGAGCATACCTGACAAGCGGATATGAAGTAACTCCACCAAGTGCACCCAGCATCCCAAGAGATTCAAGTAGTGCTTTGTATTCCTTATCTCTTAAAAGGGACCGGAGAAAG
>JALVSJ010000290.1 GCA_027024445.1 Desulfobacterales bacterium | reverse complement strand
AAAGGGGTTGAGGGGAATTTCCCAGGGAGGAAAGATATCCTTCAACTTTTCATGAGTGCTGTGACCAAGGCGAGCCAAAGTAAGGCCGTTCATCTCACAGGCATCAGTGGCCATCACTCCTTCGCCACCCGACAGTGTGATAATGCATAATCGATTATTCTCGGGCAGGTCGAGAAATTCAAAGGCCTTAACAAAGTCGAAGAACTCGTCAATGTTGGCTGCGCGAATTGCTCCCGCTTGTCTCAAGAGACCGTTAAAGACAAGATCATTTTCCCGAGCAATAGAACCCGTATGGGATGCCGCAGCCTTAGCACCCGCACTTGTTCTGCCTGCCTTCAGGACAACAACGGGCTTTTGGGCCGTTATCGATTGGAGGCGCTGGCGAAACTCTACAGGGTTGCCGCGGATGCTTTCGATGTGTACTCCAATGACTTTGGTCTCTGGATCTTCAGCAAGATAGCTCAGGGCATCCACTTCATTGAGGTCCATCTTATTGCCCAGGTCCAGGATCTTTGCCACACCCATATGGGAGAAAATCCAATTAAGCCTTGGCTCATAAAATCCGGACTGGAAGATCAAGGATATACCCGCGGAACGCATTTTCTTTACGGGGTTGAAGCTGACAATCAGGTTATTGGCTGTATTGATGGGGCTCAATGTGTTGGGCCCAAGGATTCTTATGTCACTGTTCTTGGCAAATGAATAGAGTTCATTATGAAGCCTTTTGCCTTGCTCGCCGCCTTCAGAAAAACCTCCTGTGACAATTGCAACGGAGCGTATTTGTTTTGCAGCGCATTGCTTAATAATGTCAATGGTACTTGAGGCCGGAATAGCAGAGACAACCAGGTCAACTTTCTTTGGAAGAGACTCAACGCTAGGATACGCCTTGATACCCAAGATCTCCTGGGAGTTTGGGTTTACCGGATAAATGGTACCCTGAAAATTCAACTTAACGAGATTTTCCATGATCCGGTAGTTCATCTTGAAGGGATTGTTGGTGGCTCCTACAATGGCTATGGAGCGGGGGTAGAAGAAACTATGTAAGGGATGCTGTTCGATGTTCATTTTCCGCCAGTGAATTCGAAGTTCCGATTCCTCAGACAAATGGTCCCTCTTTGTTATCTTTTTGAGGTGATTTAGTCAAGGTGAGAACATAGCTAAGTTGTTTACATGGCGCGGACCAAGGCGCTTGCCATTTAGGTGCAGATGGCAGCCAAGGGATGGCTAAGTCGCCCGTATTCAAAACCACCTAATGGATTGAGGGGAGAAAGTGGAATCAGTCCTTTTTGTTTTTCAGGCTTGCCCGGAATGTCTTCCAAAAGTCGTTTTCCTTATTTCGCCAGGCTGCGCCCCATCTCTTTTCAAAGTAAGAGGTGGGAAACCTTTCGTGCCAGGGCACCCATGGGCTTTCTTTCTCTTTTTGTGCCTTTAAGATATCAACCAAGAAATCAACAATCTTCTTCATTTCCTCTTTGGGGAGGTAGGAATCGGCGCCTTCTTCCATGGACTTGATGAGGTTGTCAGGACTG
>JALVSJ010000289.1 GCA_027024445.1 Desulfobacterales bacterium | reverse complement strand
TATCAGATACACTTACACTAAAAGAGAGTTGAAAATATAAGAATTTTCAATTAGTTAGGAAAAGGCTAACTTAAAGGCTAACTTAAGGCCTCGATTGCTTAAGGGCATGCATTTATCGAGCAGCGAAGTATTCAGCTTTGAACTGTTTAGCTCAGTGAAAGTTTTATATACCCGGCTATCGAAAGCGATTGAGATAGCTGAAATAGAATAAAAACCAAAAACCAAAAGCTAAAAAGAATAATTATGGAGGATTGGTATTATGGCTAAGGAGAAGGAGCACATCAATATTGCCATGATCGGGCATGTAGACCACGGGAAGAGCACGCTAATAGGGAGGCTGCTTTACGAGGCAGGAGAGATTCCGGAGCACATCATTGAGAAGTACAGGAAGGAAGCGCAGGAAAAAGGCAAGGCAACTTTTGAGTTTGCATGGGTCATGGACAAGCTGAAGGAGGAGAGGGAGCGCGGCATCACGATCGACGTAGCTCACAGAAAGTTCGAAACGAACAAGTACTATATCACGATAGTCGACTGCCCCGGCCACAGGGACTTCATCAAGAACATGATCACAGGAGCAAGCCAGGCTGATGCTGCCATTCTTGTCGTCGACGTCAACGATGGTGTGCAGGCTCAGACGAAGGAGCACGTCTTCTTGGCGAGAACACTCGGTATAAACCAGATGGTTGTCGCGATTAACAAGATGGATAAAATAAACTACGATAAAGAGAGATACGAGCAAGTGAAGGAAGAGGTCACAAAGCTCCTCAAAATGGTTGGCTACAAGGCGGAAGAGATACCGATGATCCCAACTTCTGCATATTACGGTGACAATGTCATAAAGAAATCCGACAAGACACCTTGGTACGACGGCCCCACTTTCTTCGAGGTCTTCGACATGTTCAAGGCTCCAGAGAAGCCCATCGACAAGCCTTTGAGGATTCCAATTCAGGATGTTTATTCGATCAGCGGTGTCGGAACTGTTCCAGTGGGAAGAGTTGAGACAGGAGTTCTTAAAACGGGAGACAAAGTCATCTTCATGCCGCCTGCGGTGAGCGGAGAGGTCAAGAGTATCGAAATGCACCACGAGCCGATTCCAGAGGCGGTTCCAGGAGACAACATAGGCTTCAACGTCAGGGGTGTTAGCAAGAACGATATTAGAAGGGGAGATGTTTGCGGTCACACAGACAACCCACCAACCGTTGTGAGAGACTTCACAGCGCAGATCGTCGTTTTGCAGCATCCAACTGCCATTACAGTTGGCTACACACCAGTCGTGCATGCCCATACAGCTCAGGTTGCATGCAGGTTCGTCGAGCTGCAGAAGAAGATCGATCCGAGGACCGGCCAAGCCAAGGAAGAGAATCCACAGTTCCTTAAGACCGGAGATGCTGCGATAGTCAAGCTCGAGCCAACCAGACCGATGGTTATTGAGAAGGTCAAGGAGATTCCACCTCTCGGAAGGTTCGCCATCAGGGATATGGGTCGGAACGTTGCTGCGGGAATGGTTCTGGAGCTCAGCGAGGGAGCGTAGTT